>NZ_JBFRVM010000021.1:0-44784 GCF_041475145.1 Vibrio sp. 10N.222.49.A3 | reverse complement strand
CTGCTGGTGCGGATCAAAGTGAATGGGGCGTGACATTTAAGCAACCCACCCCATCAATTATATACATACTTAACGACTACGGTTTACTCGATACTACCCAATTAAATCCGTCAGTACTTTTTTCGTATACAGAAGTTTGATCTGACGATGTTATTCTTCGTGAATATGTCGTCGGAGATGCACGAAAGAGTGTTTTCCAATAGGTGATTTCTTTACTCTGATCATTAACTATCTTTGACCGTATGACCTTAGATGCGTCACCTAATTCATTACTAGAGTAATCTTTATATCTACCCATAATGTTTATTTTGATATTTTCAGTATCTAAACTATTTAAATGACTTTTAACATTAACGACTGTCGATAATCCAAAGTCATCGCCTTTTCCAAAAGTATGCTCATTCCAGTCGACATAAGTACGATTTAATTGTTCTTTGATACTCTTGTTATATTTCCAAGTTGAAGTAGTTCTAGAGACTATTTTATTTGTTAGATCCAGAGATTGACAATTTGCTAAGTTGTGTATATTACCATCGTAGGCAATGTTAGATAGTACATTATCAAATTTATCATCTTTAATAATGATTTTCTCTGTGAATGTACACCCCGGACGGATGCTGCTATTAAAATTGTTAATACTAGCAATATCAAAAGTATTGTTGTAAACACCCCACTGAGTTGAAAGGTTAACCGATGTGGACTCAGACAACACTTCCACCTCTGTTAACAAATCATCGCTCATTTTTGTGGTTGTTTGCTTTGCTGATTGATTAGTACCTAGAGAAGAAATATAAACCTTTTTCTACCAATTCCTAGCGCCGTTTTCATCTTTGAAGTAGTAATGAACTTGCACATAGCTATTGGGGTTGGTTTGTTGTAAATCTTTTGTATCTGTGAACGATTTCTTTAGACCTGTTACGATATTTTGGGCCTTTAAGGCAAGGTCACTATCTTCGGATGCAATAAAGTCACCATAAATTTTAGCCTCAGAAATATTATATGTGCGAATTGTTTCTGTAAGAGCATGCTCTAACGCTTGAGCCTGTTTAGTTTGTTTTTCTATATCGCTCATTAGATCCTGACACGTATAGTTACTTTTACCATTACTGGTTTCTACTGTCGCCCATAAAGATGAAGTTAAAGGGGTGATAAAACGGTTTTTGAAATCGACCTGTTCTTTAAATTCAGGGGGTAAGACCATACGATAAGCATTTTTCACAGCCCCCAAATCTTCATCAATAGCGCCAACAGGAACATCTACTATCGTCGGAGCATAACCAAGGCATTTATCTTGGGTTTCATTTATGTCAAGCTCATAACTACCACCTTTTGTAGTTAAAGCTCTAGGTTCAGTGTTTGCGTTATACTTACCATCATTATTTATATCTAGAAAAACGGTAGCGCCTACAATATAACCATCGATTACTTTTCCAGTAGCTTTTTTGTGAATTGTCGGATTACTCCCACCATCACCGCCGCCACCACAAGCTGATAAGGCCAGAACGCACAAAATTGGTATCATCATTTTCATTTTCATTTAAATGGATCTCTATTACTTGTTGAGATTTAAAAATATTAAAATAGTAATACTCTTAAATTAGTTAACGAATTCGATGTTGTTTAATGTCATTTACAGCCCTTCACATATTATTACCCATACATATATCAACCTGTTTTCACATTGCTAATTAACCTTCTTGGTTTGGAAAAATGAAAGCCTTGGAATAATATATTAGATCTCTTTGGAAGTAGTCGTAGGTGTTGAGGATTTTCAACGCCTTCGACAATCAAGGTTACATCAATACGCTCAGATAGCTTAACCATAAACTTAAGTGTCTCATTGGCCACAATATATTCCTGACATTTTTGTAGTAACGACTTATCTAGCTTAATAAAATCAAAATATTTTTCTGATAAAAGGTTAAAATTGGAGTAACCACATCCAAAATCATCAATAGCAAATCGAAAACCTGCCCCTTTAAGAGCAATTATATTTTCTTTAGCATAACTATGTAAAAGACCCTCACTATATTCAACTGTTTCAAATATTATCTTACTTCTTAACTCTGGAACTAATTTGGTTAATTCCATTACATCATCATAAAAGTCAACGATACTTAAATCTGCATGACTAATGTTAACACTGATATTAGGAAGTGTATCTTGAGTGTTTTTTGCGTATTCAATTATTTTTTTAAAAATTATAATGGTTAATGAGTAATGTAGGTGCGGCTCCGTTGCCAATAATGGCATAAATACACCAGGACCTCCGAACTCTGTGCGTTTCCACCTAAGCAGTATTTCCCAAAGGTACTCTTTAGAAGTATTCATACTATAAACGACGGGTTGATAAAAAAGCTCGAACTGAGTCCCTCCCTTTTTTATATCGTGATGTAAAGCTTGGATTACCGAACGGGTTCTAACGTTTTTTTCATAGTCATTAATGTTATATACGTAGACACCATCAATAGATTGAAGTGACTTTTTAACACTGTAAGCCATTCTTCTAAACAACTGATTTTTATCTTGGGGTTTATCAAAATTAGATAGGATCATGCTAGCAAGAGAATAATCAAAAGTTAGGGTTTTATCGCCTACTTTCTTTTCATGAGGCAAAGAGAATTGAATTTTTTGTTGCTGCTCAAGGATTTTTTTTTCTTCCCAGGGGGTATCGCTTTCAAATACAAGAACAATGTATTTGTCTTCAAACAAACCGATAACCCTTGGTGAAAGTGTCTCACTTAGGTAGTGATGTAATTCTGTTTTAACTATTCGACTAGTTTTTGAATCGAAAAACTTATAGAAATCTGCAGATCTCCCAACACAGATTACATGCATGATCTTGTAGGTACTTCTGTTTGTTCTTAATAATTTTTCTTGAATATAGTTGATGTTAGGTAAATCTGTTTCTTCACAGAAAAAACGTTTGAGCCTTTGTTTATTTTGTTCTCGTTCAAGTCTTTGCTGAACAAAAGATAGCTTTTTTTTACCTTCCGACGACTTCAGATGAAATGATGTGCATATTATTAGTAATGTAATAAAGAACAGACAAAGTAAATTAACAGTAGACAACACGGCACCCCGAATAAAGTGATATGCATCGCACTTTGCGATGCAACAGAATGATTGTATTCTTACTTATGAGATTCACACAAATAAAAACAAATCTGACCACTTAATAGTCATCTACTTGAATTGAGTGTAATTGTGCAAATTTATAAATATCATGCACGAAAACACCACTAACCGCATATTGTACATCCCGTAACATCCCGACAACTTCATAACATAATAGCCACCAAATTACGCCACAGTGCCATTTCAGGGGGGTAATGATAGCATCGCTTTTTTTAGTATTTATTTACGCTATAAAAAACTGACAGTGATCGCGATATTTAATGGGGAGGGATTGAAATCAGCAACTTTATCTGGGTTACATCACTGCATACCCTTGATGAAACCAATCTGTTTGGAAGTGAAACAAACCATAAATTTAATCAAATGCACGCTAGAGGGTAAGTTAAGTCCTAACGCAAACACCTAATCCTAACCTCAACTATCTGAATAGATGGGAAATCTCAATTGAAAGGAGAACAGGACATTTTGATGGATAAAACTAAATAAAAGAGGGAGTCGTTCTGTATAATTAACTGAACAATAATTGATGATGGGGAAACTAACGAAGAGTCATAGTTCATAGCGACGTAAAGTCGTCAACAGCTAACGTTGTTGTAGGTATTAGCAGAATCATCCAGTACGAATCAGCACTGAGGTAGTAAAGCTACATAAAGGCTGGTCAAGGCAATCTGCAATGAATAGTTTAGTGTAATTACACTAAGCTACTGTCGAATGGGTAGTCGCTGGATATATTTGGCCAGTATTACTGTGAGTTTGCCAAATCATCGGTAGAAGATAACGCAATTAAGGTTACTATGTTTATCTCGGTACCTCTGATTATTTTAGCTTTCACAACAATTCGGCTATCAGTATCCTGTAATAAGTTATCTCAATGGCCTGTACGCTTTCAAGTCAATAAAACAACCCAACCAACACGACTGACAACAGTACACCGCCGATAAAACTCGGGCCGTGGAATGGTCTAGCTTTAGATTTAACGTACTCTTTCTGAAGTTCTTCTTGGTAAGTTTTAACGGCGAGTTCTTTTACGTAGTTATTTTGCATAATAAGCTCCTTCTTATTGGGTAAGAGAAGCTTAAGACTTGAAGTTAGGTTGAGGTAAAGAAAATTTTCACATTAATTGATTACTTCGGGATTGTTACTCTAGAATGACTCTGAACACATCATTGTTCACACCGCCAACATCCACTAATTCTCCCGGCTTCATAAGAAGTAAGGTGTTTAATTGGCGCTTTGAACGTGGTGCTCTATTTTCTCTGATCACTAAGATATCAACTAAGTAACCTGAGTTTTGCTTTGATAGTGAGCCCGAGAGAGTAACACTCTCTCTTCTATCGGCTAGAACCGAATTAAATGTTTTATCTTCTAACACACCCGCCGAGATCGACGTCTCACCATAAAAAAGCGTGATAGTTGTCGGATCAGGTGTTAGCTCTTGATTAGATGAACACCCCACTATCGCTAGGCACAACAATAAAATAACTCGAAATTGCATACACTTAATTTTCTTTCTCACATTCTAATTCTATTTTCGGTTCTTGGTACATCGCTTCTATGAACCCCAACTTAATTACCCAGAATCAAGTTTAAGCTTCTTCAATCTGGAACTGAATAGATACCTTCAAAATACTCGATACGCTCTAAAATCATTCTTAGCTTACACTCTTCGATTTGAACCCCGGCCCAAACGGAAGGCGTATACGCTTGACCTATAAATTCACAATCTGCGTCTCTGTATTTCAACCAAGCTTGTTGAGCTCTTCGGAAAGGTTCTTCTAGATCGATGTGAAACTCGATTTTTTGCAATTCGGCTTCTTCCTCGACTATTCGCATAATGGCTTCTTGATATGTTTTATTGAGATCGATGTTTGCTACTTTCATTTTCTCTTCGACACACAGATAACCCGCAGTAACCCCTCCACCTTCAACGTTACAAGGGTCTTCATCATCAACAGCGAAACAAGATGTAGTAACTAACGCCAGTACAATTAATGACTTTTTCAAAAGCATCTCCAATACAGTTCAAAATCTTCGATATCTACTCGACAAGCAGTAGTTCGAATCACCAGTATTGATCATTTCTTCGGGCTCAGGCTAGCTAAACGTTTAACTAACTATTTCTAACGGTATGAGAGTGTTCGGCACAAGCCGACAATTTAAAGAAGGAGCAGATCAGATCATCACCGACAATCTGACCGCTTAGTTTGAAGTGGGTTTAATTATGTTTAAGCAATAACGTCTTGTGGTGGTGTACCTTCGCAGTTGGAAACGACTGCATCAATTTGAATTAGAGCATTCATAGAAATCTCTGAAACCCCAACCACCGTTCTTGCCGGTAATTCAGCATTAAAGAATGTTGTGTAGACCTCGTTCACTGTATCAATGTCTGAAACATTTTTAAGCTGAATATTGATTTTCACTGTATCGTCCATACTATGACCAACACTTTCAATGATCGCCTTAATATTTTTCAAACATTGTTCCGCTTGCTCTTTTACACCACCAGCAACCATTTCATTTGTTTTCGGGTCTAAAGGTAATTGGCCTGAAATATGATTGTAGTGAGAGAAAGCAACGGTGTGCGAATAAGCCATGAAAGGGGCATCGACAGTATTATTAGCTTCAATAACCAACAAGCGAGTGTCTTCTGGTAATTGCGGCGGTGTACCGTCGCCATGTGAAACGGATGCATCAATTTGAATTAAAGCGCCCATTGGTAGTTCAGCAGCATTAACAACCGTTCGCGCTGGTACATAACTTGGGAAGAACTTAGCGCAAACTTCATTTACCTTTTCTGCATCTTCAACATTTTTAAGGTAGATAGTGGTTTTAACCACATCATTCATGACATGACCGATACTCTCTAGAATCGTTTTAATGTTTGCTAAACATTGTGTCGTTTGCTCTGTGATACCACCTGAAACCAACTCACCTGTATTTACATCGATAGGCAATTGAGCTGAAAGGTTGTTGTAGTGAGAAAAAGCCGCTGTCTGCGTCGATACAGCACTTTGAGGCGCATTATCTGTATTTCTTGAGACCTTAACTAGTGCGCAAGGTGCTTGTGGTTTAGTACCTTCGCCGTTTGAAATAAGAGCATCCATTTGAACTAAAGCGTCACTGTTCGGTAGCGCAGCTACACCCACGACTGTACGTGTCGGCAGGCTGTTGTTGAAGAAGCTTGCGTAAACCTCATCAATAGCATCGATATCAAAAATATTCTTAACGAAAATATTGATCTTTACGACATCATCCATAACATGGTCAATGCTTTCAACAATAGATTTAATATTACTCAAGCATTGTGCTGCTTGGTCTTTAATATCTCCAATAACTATTTCACCTGTTTTAGGGTCAACAGGCAGTTGAGCAGAAAAGTTATTATAATGAGAAAAAGCGACCGTTTGTGTAGATACAGAATTAATTGGTGCATTTTCAGTATTTCTTGAAATTTTAATGATATCGCTACTCATCGGAATTATCCTTTTAATAATATAGGAATACGTATTTATATTTAACAATCGTATTGGAAAGAATGATTAAAGTAGCGCCATGTTAAGTGAATTATTTTAGGGTAAACGTGATATACATCAGACTCTCAGTTGACTATAAATCAGCAAGTTACAGGATAATTAGTCATCAAGCGACTAATTATCCGTCACATTAGGCTTTATCAACTGCTAAATTCTCTTTAATTTTAAGTCTATTCAATAATCCTGAATACTCTCTCAGGTAATTGAAAGGATAATTACCAAAATTTAGATGATATTTGATAGGTTGTTCACACTAAAACTCCGTTACTAGCTAGGTTAGTAACTCTATCCCTTATACCCGTGCATAAACTCTTAGGCTATTTAATTAATTATTTTCGAGAGCTTATTTTATATAAGTACGTTAATAATATATTCGAGAATCAAATACCTACAATCTGACAATGCCTATGATTAGATACATTTACTCATATAATTCAACAAATATGAGACTCAGGGGGATGACATGAGAAGTATGGTGTTCAGCCAAGACATGGGACTTTCAGGAATCACGATGGCATCAACGAAGAGCAATCGACACCATAGCTTTTGGCACCATAGCTCTCAACACCATAGCTCTCAACAGATAGTTTCGTTGAAATAAGAGCTAAACCGCTCTTGGAGTGGTATTGAAGTGGCGCTTAAATTCGCGACTGAATTGGGATGGGCTCGAGTAGCCGACTCGGCGAGCAGCATCGCTGATGCGAAGGCCTTCTAGCTGAATCAGTTCTTTGGCTTTGTTGAGTCTTACCTTCTTCAAATATTGAAGAGGAGATTCAAAGGTGACATTACGGAATGCATTGTGGAAGGCAGACACGCTCATGTTGGCTTCGTCGGCAAGCGATTGAACAGTGATGGTTTGGTCGTACTCTTCATGCACTTTAGACAGCGCTTTAGCGACACGTGCGTAATGGCCGTCATGATGAGCTAAATCAAACAGCACACGCCCTTCTGAACCGGTTAGGGCACGGTAGACAATTTCGCTGACCATGGCATCGCCCAATATATTGGCTTCAATGTCACAATGTATAGTTTTGACCAATCGAGTAAAGCTCTCCAGCATTTGCTCTTCCATTGGCGTCGATTCTAAGCCGCTCGAATTCTGCTTGTGCTTGTTGCAGTAGCTCTCTAGAAAGCCTTGGTCTTCCAGCTTTTTGACTAAGCTGTGCAAGCGCTGAGAATCGATGCTTATCGACAAACCAAGCAATGGTTCGCCATTTACAGGTAAGGCTTCACACTCCAATGGCATTGGCACGCCTACCACAAGATAATCACCAGCCGCGTAAGTAACGGGTCTATCGCCAATATAGATGTTCTTTTTGCCCTGCCCGAGCATGATAATACCCGACTGGTAAGTGAATGGCTGACGTTGATTCCCGCCACTGCTTCTATACAACCACACACCGCCAATTTCAGTTTCTCTGATCCCTTCGAGATCATCCCAACCTTTGTGTTCTACATAAGACTGTAACAACTGCGCGAGTGTTTTCATAAGTGGCGACTTTCCATTCCAAGTGCTAAGAGTAAGTAAGCTAAAGCAGAGAAAGAATATCAATTTTGTAGAAATAGGCAATTTATTTGGAGAATCAGCTCTTCATCACCCTAGATTACTGTACTAATATGCAAATATAGAAATTGAGCAATCAAATAAAATAACAAATTGAGCTTTACACAAGGAATCTCTAATGCAATTCACTTATGTTAACCCTACAGTTATCCACTTCGGCCAAGGCCAAATCAACGCTATCAGCCAAGCGGTTGATACTTCGAAGAAAGTACTAGTCATCTACGGTGGCGGTTCAATCAAAAGCAACGGTGTTTACGACCAGGTTGTCGCTTCTTTAAAGGATCACGCTTGGATTGAGTTCGCTGGTGTTGAAGCTAACCCAACCAAAGAGACGCTAGATAAAGCCGTCGCTCTTGTTAAAGAAGAAAACGTAGAGTTCATTATCGCTGTTGGCGGTGGTTCAGTAATCGATGGTTCTAAGTATGTTGCTGCAGCGGCTAAATACGACGGTGACGGTTGGGACATCCTAGCGGGCAAACACCAAGTTACTGAAGCAACCCCTATTGGTGCTGTACTGACACTCCCTGCGACAGGTTCTGAATCTAACATGGGTGCAGTAATCACTCGTAAAGAGACTCAAGAGAAACTGGCGTTCATGAACCCTGCAGTACAACCTAAGTTCGCGGTTATGGACCCAGACGTAATGAAGTCTCTGCCAGAGCGCCAACTGATCAACGGTCTAGTTGATGCGTGGGTTCACGTATGTGAGCAATACATCACAATGCCAACAGACGCGATGGTTCAAGACGGTTACGCAGAAACACTGCTTAAGAACCTACTTGTACTGGGTAAGCAATACGACGAGCGTGACAACGACGCATGGCGTGCAAACCTAATGTGGACTGCAAACCAAGCGCTTAACGGCCTGATTGGTACTGGCGTTCCTCAAGATTGGGCAACACATATGATTGGCCACGAATTCACAGCACTATGGCACGTAGACCACGCACGTTCTCTTGCGATTGTTCAACCTTCACTACTTCGTAATCAAATCGAAGCGAAGCGTGGCAAGCTAGAGCAAATGGGTCGCAACGTATTTGGCCTAGAAGCGGGTGCAGATTTAGCCGAGCGCACTATTGCTGCAATCGAAGCCTTCTACCACAGCCTAGACGTTGCAACTATGTTCGACGGTTACGAATCAACTAAAGCGGCAGCAATCGACAACGTTGTTGCTCAACTTGAATCACACGGTTACCTAGAGCTTGGCGAGAACAAAGCAATCACGCCTCAGAAAACGCGTGAGATTTTAGAGTCTGCAATTCAATAGCTGTCAAAATTAAAGCAAGGAAAACAAGGTTCTAAAGAAAATCACCATAATCTAAAAATTTATTCCGTGAAACTGAACCAAATTCTTTGCCTTTGCGTATATCCTCAAGCAGCGTCCAAATCAGGCGCTGCTTTTTAATTTGCCCTACAAGATGCTATTAAATTCTCATAAGTCCTTAATTTTATGTGCATTCAGATTTCTATATTGGTAAGGTAAACCTGTCTCTTTACTAGGTATGAACAACGATTTGAACAATCTCAAGGAAATGGTTAAGTTTAAGTCACTTAACAAGTGGTATGGTGATTTTCATGCCCTAAAGGATATCGATTTAAATATTGAACAGGGAGAAATAGTGGTGATTTGCGGGCCATCAGGTTCGGGGAAATCAACTTTAATCCGCTGTATCAATCAGCTAGAACCCTTCGAAAGTGGCGAGCTTTCTGTGCTAGAGCAAGTGCTTCCAAGCAAGTTCAGCACTCCAGGTCAAGTCGGAATGGTGTTTCAGCACTTTCATTTATTCCCCCATCTTACTGTGCTTGAGAACCTAACTCTGTCGCCGATTCGTACGCTCAAAAAAAGCAAACAAGAAGCCGAGAAGATTGCAATGCACTATCTCGAACGCGTACACATTGCAGAACAAGCCAACAAATACCCTGTACAACTTTCTGGTGGCCAACAACAACGAGTGGCTATCGCACGTTCACTGTGCATGAAGCCTGAATTGCTGCTTTTTGATGAACCAACTTCAGCGCTTGACCCGGAGATGATCAACGAAGTGCTCGACGTGATGGTTGAACTGGCGAGCGAAGGTATCACCATGGTGTGTGTGACCCACGAAATGGGCTTTGCGAAACAAGTGGCCGACCGCGTTATCTTCATGGATGAAGGGCAAATTGTGGAATCTAATACGCCTCAAGCGCTTTTTGAAAACCCGCAACATGAACGTACTCAAGCGTTCCTAAATCAGATCCTGACTTATTGATGTTGATTCGAATTATTAAACCCGCCCTATCCGCTTTGGTGCAAATTATTGTGCTCGTGGCTGCGGTTGTCTGGATCCTCGATTCTGGCGCACAAACCATGGGATACAGCTGGCAATGGGAGCGCGTGCCGGACTATATTGCTTTCTATGAAGATGGTGAATGGTGGCCAGCAGAGTTGGTTGAAGGGCTACTGGTTACCATCAATATCTCTTTGATTTCGTTGGTCGCTACGTTGATCATCGGTTTGACGACAGCGCTATTGAGAAACTCAAATTCTGTGGTTGGACGCACCTTAGCCACCAGCTATGTTGAACTGATTCGTAACACGCCGTTATTGGTACAAATTTATTTGCTCTATTTTGTATTTGGCCCCGTATTAGGGCTGGATCGCTTTAGCACTGCCGTTTTAGCCTTGGCACTTTTCCAAGGTGCTTACACCGCCGAGATATTTCGTGCCGGTTTAAATGGTATTGCGAGAGGACAATTTGAAGCAGCTCAATCCCTGGGCTTATCAAAGACCTATACTTACTGGGATGTGATTCTTCCTCAGGTGGTGCAACGTACTTTGCCACCTTTGACCAATGAAGTGATCTCTCTAATTAAAAACTCTTCGATTGTGAGTGTCATGGCTATTTTCGACCTGACAACCGAAGCCAGAAACATTGTTTCTGAAACCGCGATGCCATTTGAGGTTTGGTTCTCTGTGGCGATCATTTATCTTGCTCTTACACTTTCACTTTCTGCCGTTGCTGCTTGGCTTGAGCATAAGCTCGGAGCTAACTGGCGAACACAATAAGGATTTATCAGCATGAAGCTATTTAAAACCGCGATTACAGCCCTACTTGCGCTTGCCGTAAGTTTGCCTGCACTTGCTTCTGAAACGCCTAACCTCGATAAAATCAACGAACGTGGCTCACTGCGCGTTGGTATGTCGACATTTGTTCCTTGGGCTATGCGTAACAAACAAGGCGATCTCGTTGGCTTTGAAATCGACGTGGCGAAACGCCTTGCCGAAGATTCAGGTTGGAAAGTCGAATTTGTACCTACGGCATGGGACGGCATTATCCCTTCTCTATTATCCAAGAAGTTTGATGTGATCATCGGCGGTATGTCTATCACTGAAGCGCGAGCTAAAAGCGTGCTGTTCACTGAACCATACTCTCACTCTGGTGTTCAACTGGCTGCTAATAAAGAGCTAGCGGAAGGTTTTACTCAAATCTCTGATTTTGATTCTCGCCGTGTGAAAATTGCTGCTCGTCGTGGTGCGTTCACAGTTCAAGTAGCTCGTGAAACCTTCCCTAAAGCGAAAGTTCTACAGTTCGATGACGATGCTCAAGCATTCCAAGAAGTGTTAAACGGCAAAGCGCACGCAGTTATCGCGTCTAGCCCGAAACCAGAACATGAAGCGATCAAAAACGCAGACACGCTATTTATTCCATTTAAAGAGCGTCTATCCAAAGGTAACGAAGCATTTGCGGTTCGCCTAGGTGAAACTGACAAGGCAGAATTCTTCAACGAATGGATCAAAGCTCGTACTGAAGACGGTTGGTTGAAAGAGCGTTACGAGTACTGGTTCTCTACTTTAGATTGGCAAGACCAGATTGCTCAAGGTCAGTAATCTGAAGTTGAGCTCACTTTTTAATATGAGCTAATCTGTCGAATCTAAATCAAGGCAGTGCACTGTTTGCACTGCCTTCTCATCGACGATTTAAGTAGTCTTTTTAAGTAGCTTTATTTGATTTGTTTTAGATCCAAGCAACAACCCAATAATAATTAATGTTTAAACAGGAATGACGTGAGTAGTACTAGCGCATTAACAACACCTAAGCCCAACGTTCATATGAAGCCTTGGTATCAACGCCTTACTCTTTTAGATGGCGTGTTACTCGCCGTTATTTGTGTGTTTGCAGGCTGGCTTTATTATCGTTCCGCTGTTGGTATTAACTACCATTGGCGATGGGAAGATGCGTTTACCCTGATTTTTATTCCACCCTCCGAAGGTAACATCCCCTACTTTTTCCAAGGCTTGATCGCAACACTGCGCTTAAGTGTCTGGAGCATGGTGTTAGCTCTTTCTTTTGGGACATTACTCGGTGTCGCAAGGCACTCTAAAATCGCTTTCTTCAGAACGCCTGCTCTGATTTTTATCCAGTTGGTTCGAAATATTCCGCCACTGGTGTTTGTCTTCATATTCTATTTCTTCGTTTCTAACCAACTGATTCCATTACTTGGTTTAGAAAGTATCTTACGTGAACATAATGGCGAGATTAACGCTGTTCAAGGTTTCCTGTTCGGCCCAGCTAACCTTTGGGAAAACTTAGCGTCTGGTGTTATCTGTATTGGCTTGCTCTCTTCTGCTTATATTGCGGAAGTGATTCGAGCGGGTTTAGAAGCTATCCCTAAAGGCCAATGGGAAGCGGCCGATTCGCTTGGCTTGTCTGCATTGTCTAAGTATCGATTTGTGGTTGGCCCACAAGTATTAACTGCCATCACCCCACCATTGGCAGGCCAAGCAATCTCCTTGGTTAAAGACACGTCGATTGTGTCTCTGATTTCGATCCAAGAGATGACGTTTGTTGGTACTGAGATGGCAAACTCATCGGGGTTGATCTTCGAGATCTGGCTGATTGTAGGCTTCGTATATTTTGCTTTATGCTTTGCGCTTTCGCGTCTGTTCAAAGTGATTGAACAACGTTCTAGTGCTTACCTTAACCATCAGTAACGTCATTAATTAATAGTACCGACTCGCCCGACCATTCCTTTCCCTTATCAAGTTCACCTGATTGGTTTAAGCTATTGACCAATCGGGATTTATCCCTTCATATTTCTTCTTAGAAACACAGCGAAATACTCGTCTAATCACTATACTTGAAGTATCGAACTACGTTGATTCTTCTCAAGGACATCACTCAGCATGGACAATCATAAAGAAAGAGCTTTTTACGCCGTTGTCGGCGCATTGGTTGGAGACGCCGCTTCCATGGGGTTGCACTGGCTGTATGACCAAGAGAGGATCTTACACGTGGCTGGTTTCGAGCCAGAATTTCGCTCACCGAATCAGTTCGATTATCAAGACAAAGGCTACTTTGCGCACCAAGGAAAAACGTCCGGTGAGCACTCGCAATACGGTGCTCAGTTATTGGCGATGGTCGATAGTTTAGTCGACAACCAAAAATACGATGAAGCGAGCTATATTCAACATTTCCGCAAATGGTTTGATTTCGGTGGTAGTTGGCAAGGCTACATTGATAAAGCGACGCGCATGAGCTTGCTGAACATCCATCAATTAGAACTAGAGGGCGCCCCGATTACTGCCTGTGGCGCAGACGATACGCAGCTCCCCGCAGTTTCAAAGATCATTCCATTAGTAGCCTGTACTTATACCTCTCACACCTTACCAGCGATGGTAGAGAGCGCGGTACGAGTGACCAACAACAACGACAAAGCCGTGGAATGGGCGCAAGCCATCACCCTGTTGATTCAAGCAGCGATTCAAGGCAACTCACCATTACAGTCCGTAGAAATGGTGCGACAAACTTGCAGCAGATTTATACATGATCAAATCGATGAAGCATTGGCTGAACCTGAGCTTTCAATAACAGATGCCGCGAAGAAGTTTGGATTGCATTGTGAACTGAGTGCCGCATTTCCCTTGCTAATTCGCATCATTGCGGGTGCTCAGAGCTATAAACAAGGTATTCGAGACAATATCTTATGTGGCGGTGACAGCTGCGGGCGTGCGATTGTGATTGGCGCGGTATTAGCGGCGTGTTTCTACGAAGAAGACGGAGCGATTCCAACAGAATGGCTGAGCCAAGTAGAACTCAATTGTGGTGTGCTGTCTTTGCCTATTGAGTGATTCCCACAATAACAAATAAGGCGAAAGCGCCTCTCGATTCCTTGCTCGAGAGGCGCTTTTCTTTTCACTAGAATGACTTAAACGGATAACTTCAATTTCGAGCAATACCCCTTCCGGATCTCTACGACCGCCAGTTTATTGCGCTAACCAAACCTAAACGCTAAAGCCTTCTCTAGAACTGATAAGCAGCAGAAAGCTTGTAGTTACGGCCTGGTTCATAGTCATCCAAGGTAAAGCCTCTTGCCGTACCTGAACGAGAAGCGTGTGAGGTATATTGCTCATCAAACACGTTATCGATACCAAAGGTGACAGACAATCCATCAAGATTCGATGGCACCCACTGAGCAAACAGGTTATGAACGTCATAGCCTTCTTTGATCGGCTGACCATCGAATACGTTGTCTTCGTCTTTAACAAACATCGAATTCCAACCAAAGATAGTCTCAAGCGCTTCAGACTGATAATCGAGTGTCAGCGTAATGCTGTCACCCATATCAATACTTCGACCATTGCCACCTGCGACTGCACCGCCTGTATCTTTATTTTTAGTCTCTGAAAGCGCATAGGACAGCTTACTGTTAAACATCTCGTAGCCATAAGATAGGCTCGCCTCGAAGCCCTTTATCTCAACGTCACCTAGGTTATAAATCAAATAACTCTTACTTGCACGTTGATACTTTTCGGCAATATAGTCATCAATATTAGTTTGGAATACTGTCAGGTTGGCACCAATAAAGTGATTATCCAAGCGCTTGTCGAAACGGACACCACCTTGCGTGTTCTGCCCTGTCTCAGCCTTCAGATCGTTAGCCAAATAAGCGACATCTTGGTAAGCAATAAAGCTCTCCATCAACTCCGGGCCTTTGAACAACGAACGTGTACTCGCGAACAGCGTCCAATCTTGAGTAACATCCCATTGAGTGGCCAACGACCAAGTTACATCGTCAAAATCTTCGCTACCAACTTCTGCTTTACGTTGGTAATCATCAAAACGAAGCCCTGCCGTGACCGAGAATGCTTGAGTAAAGTAGAACTGATCTTCAACAAAAAGGGCTGTAGAGATTGCTGACTCGTCCATAAACTTGCTGCTGCCGTAATAGCTGCTCGATGACTTGTCCATATAGTCAAAGCCATAAGTCGCGATGTTATCAAACGACATCAGGCGATAATCGGATTGGAACTTTGCGTTGAGACCAAAGTTTTGGTTTTTAGCCGTGTTTTTGGATAAGCGATTAGCAGGCCAACGTGGTGCCATAACACTTTCATCTCGCTGAATCTCAGTTTCCGTGTTGTATAGAGTCACGTTACCTTGATGACTTTCACCACGCAGCTCATAGCTGGCCGTGATGGTGTCACGGTTGTAATCGGTGGGAATTAGGATGTTTTTAGACAAACCCACGTTCGTACCACCCGACATATCAGGGCGTGGACTGTAATCACCGTTATCACGGTACATATCATAAGAGAGTTCAAAACGGTGTAAGTCACTTGGCTCAAAACCAATCTTACCTAGAATATTGTATACATCCCCTTCTGAGCCAAAGGTTTCAGTACCATCACCATCTTCAAAGTTGTCACGGCTCATGTAATGACTGTAAAGCATGGCATCGACGTTATCTGACAACAAACCATACACAGTAAGTGAACCTTGCTGGCTTGCATTCGTGGCATACCCGCCGTAAACACGAGCGCCAAAAGTCTCGTCGTAGCGAAGTAGATCTTTGGCATCTTTGGTTTCAAACAGCACTGAACCGCCTAACCCATTTTGCGTCACCGAGTTGTTACCTACTTGGATATCAGCTGATTTCAATATGTCAGGGTTAAGAGTCAAATTACCAATATGATGGAACATGTTGGCGTGCTGAGAAGCGCCATCTAATCGAATGTCTAAGTCAGTTTCGCTTAGGCCGCGAATCGTAATTCGCTGGTTGATCGAGTGCGTTCCCCCAACATCAACACCGGGGATTTCGCGCAGCAAATCTGACATATGGTCAGCTTGCTTCAGTGACATGTCATCTGCAATGATCGATTCAGTGTTGCTTGAGACTTTCGTTCCCCAAACCACAACTTCATCGAAGTGCGATGTACTTTCTTCGGCCATAACAGAGCTACTAAACGTGCTGGCAATTGCGATATAGAGGGCTGAAAGCTTAATTGTTGATCTGACTGGGCTTTCCATAGATTCAATCCTAGATGTAAATGATAATAATTATCAATCATGATAGAGTTGTAACCTATAAATGCACAGATGATTTGCTTATGCAAAAACGCACAGCTGTTATGAGGAACGGTCAAATGAGTGAAGTAACGTCTAAACGAGCTAAAATTGGCAAAGTCACTCTGACTAAAAAGTTGGAGCAAACAGAAAAGCAGATTATTGTCACACAAGGTCAAACTACACAGACATCACTGGCTGAGGGGAAATTTCTTTCTTATCAATATAATGAACTAATATTTATCCACGGTGGCCGCTGTATTGAGCTCGTCGATACTAAGATAATCTCTACCGCTCACGCTTCAGTTCTGATCACCATTCTTTTGGAAGGTAAGCTGTCATTTGGTTACGATGATCTCGAATTTGATCTCGATGCCACTCATCAACCTCAAGGTGTGGTGGTCAACCTCACTAAACCCGCCAATTTCCGTCGAGTGATGACAGCAAGCAATAAACTCAATAAGATTAACATCTTAGTCAAACCAAAATGGTTCGAATCTCGAGTAACCGAAGAGTGTGAATGCCGAAACTTCATCAATACACATAATGCCAACTTCCAATTAGAAGTGACGGAAGAAATCTGGAAGCTGACACAAGAATTGACGACTTGCTCTTCACCCAATAACTTCCATCAGAAGTTGCATATAGAATCCTTAACTCAACAGATCCTTGAGAATTCGATGCATCAACTACCACAAACTTGCTGTCTGGCTTACCAAACTAAACCAAAAATAATAAAACCAGCGACACGTGTAACTAACATTGAACATCAAAGTTATGACGAACGAATTGAGGCTGTAATCTGCTTTATTGAAATTCATCTCGACCAAGAGCTGAGCCTAAAAATGCTTGCTGAGCATTTTTCGATGAGTGTATCTAATATTCAAAGGCGTTTTAAGCAGTCATACAACATGACAATCAACGGTTACATCCGTTTGAGACGATTAGAGATCGCACGCCAGCATTTAGAACGAGGGTTGGTTTCAATCACCGAGGCCGCCTATGAAGCGGGTTATCAGCACCCTTCTAATTTCACCAATGCTTTTAAGAAAACCTTCGGTGTGCCGCCACAAGACATAGCGATTAAGACTTAGTTACATTGATATAAAACTATTTGTTCTATAACTTTAAAAGGCTATATCTAACATCTGCTATGTTGGCCAGGTGACCGCCACATATAAACAAACTGATCGTTTTGCGAGGTGATTTCAAAGCCAAATCTTAGATACAGCTCCCCAACTCGATTACCTTGTAGATAACAAAGTTCGACGGGTTTATTGAGGCTGTCAGCCTTAGTTAAGCAATCAGCCTTAGTTAAGAAGTCTTTCAGTACTTGGCTACCAATTCCCTTTCCATGATACTCAGGCAGCAAGAAGAATCGGCAAAAATAGAAGTGGTCGCCCTTGTCTTGCAACAACACACAACCAATCGCTTTACCTTGATATTCAATGATTTCAGGCCGTTCTTCTGCCCACTCTTCGGCGTGTATATCTCGCTGAATCTGCTCATCCCAGCCAAAAACTGCTTTGATTGGCTCAAATTCAGCCGCCTTTTTTAGCTCGAACAGAAATTCATAATCTGATGACTGAGCGGGTCTTGTCGAATACTTCAAAATATCTCCAACAATAATCAATGAACTATAGCCAATAAATAAAAAACGACAGCGGCTTCATTTCCAAAAAGCTCGCTCACGACAAGCAAGTGAGAATTGGAAGGTGCCATGTTTCAGTGTTCATTTAGGGTTTAGTTGATAGCGTAGAACTTCGTGCTTATCTTGCTCTGAGTAAAAGGTATTTAAGAACTGCCCACCACACTTCTCAATTACTTTTTGCGAAGCAATATTGCCCCTCTCACACGTAATAATAGCGCTTTCGGACAATACGTGCCGTTGAACCCAAGACAACATATGACTTGCGATACCCCGCCCTCTTGCTTGTGACAGGGTCTCATAGCCGATATGTCCTATGACATCGTGAATGTACGGACTGGTACCATGACGAACTCTTATCACTCCAATAATACGTCCAGACTCTAAACAAAAATAAGTAGAAGCCGGCATCCAACCTTCTGGCAAGTCATCTCCTTTTGAATAAGCAATTCGCCTTTTCAAATACGCATCACTGCCATCGGAAATGCCCGTATAAATATCTAGCCCATCCTCAGCGCATGCATTCACATAGTGATGAAAGACACTTGAGTGCGAAATATCAGCTTTGACCATGTCCATATAATTGCGATTCCTAGTTACTGCTCTTTCGGGTTTAGCTATCAGACCTAAGCTAAGTACATAGTGTATTCTTGATGTCCTGTATGTTCATCAACTTGTTCACTCACAATAGAAAAGCCTTGGGACAAGTAGAACTGAATCGTCGCTTGGTTTTCTTTATATACATTTAAAGACAAGTTCGGATATTCAAGCTTCGCGTGTTGGATAAGTTGCTTACCAATACCACTGCCTTGATGTTCTGAACTGACAAAGATCGCCGCTAAGATCCCTTCATAAAGCGAATAAAAGCCACGAACCTCACCGTCTACTTGATACACGTAAGTTGTTGATGCTGGTATGTATATGTCGCGCATATTACCTACCTGCGACTCCCAGAACTCAGGAGCCACAAAATCATGCGCCTTGACCGAGGCGGTTAACCAAATATCTAAAACGGTTTCCATATCGGTTGGACGGTATTCTCTGATCATCTTAATTCTCTGAAATTATTGCGGTTTAATATGCGAATCAGTATGCCGAGAAGCCACGTAAACTTATTGAAGATTTACGACAATGTCTCAGTCAGAATTATTGAACGGCAATGATAGATCAGTACCATTGGCCGCTACTGCTTCTTAACGTACTTCGCTGTAACGAGCATTTCACCACCACCATCAAGCTTGCAATCTAACTGGTGATCTTTGCCTTCATTGATTCTTCTGATTACCGCTTTAGTGCCGATTTTCAGTACAGAAGAACTGCCTTTAATTTTTAGATCTTTAATGAAGGTAACTTTATCACCACTCTCCAATACAACGCCATTCACGTCCTTTACACGCGCAGCTTCTCTTTCTAAACGCTCTTCTTCAGGGTTCCATTCGTAGGCACACTCAGGGCAGATTAGGTTGTTTTGGTCTGGGTAGACATATTCAGATTGGCATTGCGGGCAAGGAGGTAGAGACATACGTTAATACTTCATTTAAATAGAATTTGTTCCATTTTAATGACTCTTGTCAGGCTTAGCGAGCATAAATCTAACAAGTTTTACGGAGAGCTAATTGTCGTAAAAAAGATCAGTACCTAAAACGAACAAACACAGCCGCTAAGCTGTGTTTGTTTAAAAAGTTGAGAAGCAGAACGGCTTAACGTTCGACTTTTGGTGAGTAAATCGAGTAAGCGGTGATTTGCCCTGCCACAATTGCAGAGAACATGAATAACGCCGACAAACCGATACTCGGGATAGGCAAAATCGATTGTTCAAACACCGACTGGCTAGCACTCACTAATACTCGGCTACCCGGAACCAAGATGATGATCCCTTGCACGATATAAATAGAGCCCGTGAGTTCCATCTTCTTGGCAATCCAAGTCCCGTACAAAGTAATAAGAACCGTCGTAACCCAAGTACCGACAACCCAGCCACTATCAAAACCAAGATAGAATGGCCCCCACATACCCAGAACTGCCACTGGCAAGCCAAGTAAGATGTCTTTAGGACGCGCATTGAACATCACACCAATCGACACCGAGATCAACACCAAACCAGATATGTGCATCCATGTCGGAACCGCATTCGTATAGTCAATGGAGACCGCTTGTCCCCATATCGCTTCACCAATGTTGAGCCCCATAATAATCCCGACAAACAGCTTTATCAGGGTTAATGCGCTCTGCCCTAACAAACTGGTACCAGAGACGAGATCATTAAACGCCAAACATTCTAGTGCGTTGGCTATGGATAACCCGGGGACAAACAAGACAATCGAAGCGATACATAACGCCCACACCGGGATCGGCAACCCTGTGCTTGCCAAAAATGCCACGAAGATACCCGTTAATAGTGCCGAGATGAATTCAACCGCAATAGCGCGACGTGAATGAAGAACTTGCTGACATACCCAAACCATCAAACCCAGTAATGCAGAAAAGCCAACCGCTTCTAACGTACTGCCAATTAGCATCAGATACGCTGGCGGAATACCCATATTGGCCAGTGCCGTCACAAGTTTAGAGTAACCGACAGGCTCTGGCACAGGCTCACTGCTCGGTTGGTTAATACGAATGATGGTATTGGCCAACAAACTCAAGTTAATCGAAGCAGGCTTTAGACGCTTAAGAATAACGGCGTTGTTATCGTCTGGAAATTGATAATTAATCGCGGTTGGCGTTGCTTGGATCATCACATCAACACCATGCTTTTTTGCATAGAATTGGGTGTATTTCTCTAGCTTGTAAGGAGCACAACCACTGCGATGAAGAGTGTCACCAATTTCAACAATTTTGTTAATTCGGAACTGAGAAGGCATGGGAATTTTAGGGGAGACAAAATGTGCGGCAAATGTACCAAACGATAGACGTAATGACGAGAGTTTTGCATGAATTATCAACTAAATTCGTTACTTTTTCCTTCGAACGCTTAGAGGAGCCTATAACTCCACCCGCTTCGTATTCGCTTGATGAATACTTTGGCAGACTGGCAAGTTAAAACAATGCATCCAGATTGTTATTATTGGGCATCAAAATACGAATGGAAATCAGTTTATGTTAACGGTCAAATTGCCTGTATTTATGTTGATTTGATGATGAGAAAACACCACTAAAATAGGTTTATAAATCCAACTGAATGGGTCTTAGAAAGAGTGGAGGGTTCTTTGTTGTTTCTCGCCCTACGTTTAACGAGAGTTTAGTCACATTTTATTCACTCTAAAAGCGCCGAACATGATGGAAAAACTAGCGGAGTGGTGGTTATGCGAGCACTTAGAATAAAAATGAAAGAAAAAGGTTTCGTTTTCAGTTAGATGTGGCATTATCAAACTCGTTAAGACGATGTGCGTACATCGTATAATGGCTATTACCTCAGCCTTCCAAGCTGATGATGCGGGTTCGATTCCCGCTGTACGCTCCAGTCTTCTTGATGCTTCAGTCTTACTCTTAAGACAGTGTGCGTGCATCGTATAATGGCTATTACCTCAGCCTTCCAAGCTGATGATGCGGGTTCGATTCCCGCTGCACGCTCCAATTCCTCTTTATGTTTCGTTACGTGTTTTCTTCCAGCGATACCCTATTCAAAAAACTTCTCCGCTCGTTAAATCTATAAGCATTAATCCATATAGCTTAAACCCATTTTGTTAAGTCTAACCAACCAACGCTAATTGAGCCGCTAGCGCTATTAACTCCTTAAATCGCTTCGAATTTCTTAAACCTTTCCCATCACATATTGCAGTCTAGCTTTTAACGATTTTCAAAATTGTTCCAATTTAATAATCTTGGTCAATATCTGCAAAAATCATTGTGTTAATGTGCGCGCATTAGCAACAACCAAAAATAATTAAAAATGTTTAAAAGCAATGAGTTAACAATAAACATCGAAGCAATCAATGTCGCACTGTCAAAAGTCGAAAATGCGAACAAAATTCAGCTTAATACGTTGAAAGGTTATGTGAGCAGCGAACCAGAACAGGCCGTGCTTGCGTTTCGTTCTTTGAATGAAGTGGAATCGATCGACGACAAGTTTAAAAAGATCATGGCAGAGCTACCGCACCTGAGCGGCGAAGCACACCACCTACTGGAAACATCGATCCTATTACAGTAATGGCCAAGAAAGATAAGTCTCAACTAGCGCGATGAGCTAAGACTTATCTTTTAGCTTTCTGTTTTTAGTACTTTCCCAGCAGCTATTTCTAGCTCTATTAGATAATGCCTAAAGCGTTATCGACTTCGCCATGCCCGCTTCCGCATGTCCTGGAATATTGCAGGCAAATTCGACTTGATTATCACCATGGAAATGCCAAAGCATCTGTTTCGCTTTGCCCGGCTTAACTGTAACTGTGCTGCCCGAGTCATGAGCGTGATTACCCATCTTTTTCATCATTTCACGGTGCTCTAATTGCTCTGAAGCAGAACCAATCGAGAATTCGTGGTCGATCTTGCCTGTATTCATCACAACAAACTGAACCACGTCGTTCGGCTCAATATCAACCTTGTTCTTAAATGTGATTTTCATATCGTCACTTAGCAGAACATGAACCACTTTATCCGGCTTTGCGCCTGTCGCAGGCATACCCACTTCAGACATGCCTTCCATATTCATCATCGAATGGTCCATCTTTCCATCCTTCATCATGCTGTGGTCCATTTTTGAATGATCCATCTCTCCACTCTTCATCATTGAGTGGTCCATGCTTGAATGGTCAACAGCTGAGTGGTCCATTTCAGCAAAAGCCATTGCAGTAGTTAACGTCAGTGCAATCGCAATAAGTGTCTTTTTCATGATCGTTCCTTAGATTAATTCAGTTATTTATTTGTTAGTTTCACATGTTCATGTGGTACGCCCTTACCCACTCTGTTTTGGTCAGTAAGGGCCAATAATCAATACGTTATTTGTTTGTCTCGTTTTGGCTGTGCGTGATCTCACGCTGTTTCCAGAGCTTAAAGATTGCAGGCAACACCAGTAGGGTAAGCAATAGTGCAGACGCCATTCCGCCTATCATTGGTGCTGCGATTCGTTGCATCACTTCTGAGCCCGTACCCTCGCCATACATGATTGGAATGAGGCCGATAATCACCGTGAGTACCGTCATCATCACAGGGCGAACACGCAGTCCTGCGCCCTCACGGATGGCATCTGTTAAGTCTTCACTCTGAAGTGCTTGCTGGTTCTCTTCTGCATCCAATTTTTTGTAGTGCCAAGCTTGGTTTAGGTAGACCAACATGATCACACCTATCTCAACAGCAACTCCAGCAAGCGCGATAAAGCCCACACCCACCGCAATCGAGAAGTTGTAATTGAGAACATGCATTAGCCATAGGCCGCCAACCATCGCGAGTGGCAATGTCAGCATGATCATCATCACCTCACCGACACGGCGGAAGCTGAGGTAGAGCAACAACATGATGATGGCGATGGTGATTGGCACAACGACACTTAAACGTTCTTTGGCCCGCTCCATGTATTCGTATTGACCAGACCATGCCAGTGAATAACCAGCAGGCAAGACGATTTGATCTGTAACGACTTTTTGCGCCTCTGCCACGTAAGAACCAAGGTCGCGACCTTCGATGTCAACGAACACCCAACCATTAGGACGCGCGTTCTCCGTCTTAATCATTGGTGGCCCATCTTCATAGCGAATATCTGCAACATCAGACAAAGCAATTCGCGCTCCATTTGGTGTCACTAACGGCAGGTTCTGCAACTTAACGACAGAATCACGATAGCTTTGTGGATAACGAACATTAATTGGGTAACGCTCTAGCCCCTCAACGGTTTCACCCACGTTCATGCCACCAACCGCAGTCGAGATAACCTGTTGCACTTCTTTAATGCTCAAGCCATATCGCGCAGCAGAGCGACGTTTGATGTCTATCGTGACATAACGACCACCCGCAACACGCTCGGCATAGACAGAGGCCGTGCCGCTGACACCATTCAAGATAGGTTCAAGTTGAGAGCCAATATCCTCTATCACGCTCAGATCCGGGCCAGCGATTTTGATACCAATTGGCGTTTTAATACCGGTCGCTAACATGTCGATACGCGTTTTGATTGGCATGACCCAAGCGTTGGTCAAACCTGGGAACTGAATCAGATCATCAAACTCTTTGCGCAGAGACTCAGTGGTGACACCGTCACGCCATTCATCTCGTGGTTTAAGCTGAATCACGGTTTCAATCATGGTCAATGGCGCAGGATCGGTTGCTGTCTCTGCTCGGCCAATTTTGCCCCACGTGGTTTCGACTTCTGGAATGGTTTTAATGAGCTTGTTGGTTTGTTGCAACAACTCACGAGCCTTACCTATTGAGATACCCGGATACGTGGTTGGCATGTACATCAAATCCCCTTCGTCCAAAGGAGGAATGAATTCACTACCAAGCTTACTGGTTGGGTAATAAGCCGACGCCATTAAGCCAAGTGCGATAACAATCATCACCTTGGGATACTTGAGGCTGAGGTTCAGAAGCGGCTTGTACATCGCCACTAGGCTGCGGTTGACTGGGTTTTTGTGTTCAGGTAGCACGTTGCCGCGAATGAAATAACCCATTAACACAGGCACAAGCGTGATTGCCAAACCGGCTGCTGCGGCCATCGCATACGTCTTGGTAAACGCAAGTGGCGAGAACATCTTGCCCTCTTGCCCTTCTAGCGCGAACACAGGCACAAAGCTCAAGGTAATGATGATGAGCGAGAAGAACAGCGGTGCGCCAACTTCTTCTGCCGCTTTACCAATCACCTGCCAACGGTTCTTATCGGTCAGAGGCGTTCGTTCTATGTGCTTATGAACGTTCTCTATCATCACTATGGCACCATCCACCATGGCGCCAATCGCAATCGCTATTCCGCCAAGAGACATGATGTTGGCGTTAATACCCTGCCAATGCATCACAATGAATGCACCCAAGATACCGACAGGCAAACTTAGTGCGATAACCAACGACGAGCGGATATGGAACAGGAACAGCGCACACACGATCGCAACCACGATGAACTCTTCAGCCAGCTTCTTCCAAAGGTTTTCAACGGCTGAATCAATCAAAGTCGAGCGGTCATAAGTCGCGACAATCTCGACACCATCAGGTAGGCCCGCTTGCAGTTCAGCGAGTTTGGATTTAACCGAGTCGATCACTTCACTGGCATTTTCACCAAAGCGCATCACGATAACGCCACCAACGGCTTCACCTTCACCATTCAGCTCAGAGATACCACGACGCATTTGTGGTCCAAGGTTAATGTCAGCAATGTCACCCAATAGCAACGGAGTACCTTTGTCGGTCACTTTTAACGGTAGAGATTGAATATCTTCAATGCTTGTCAGGTAACCGGTTGTACGAACCATATGTTCGGCTTCGGCAATCTCAACAACAGACGCCCCTGTTTCTTGATTACCATCTTGGATTGCCTTGTTGACTTGCTGAAGCGTTAGGTCGTAAGCACGTAACTTGGCAGGATCAATCTGTACTTGGTACTGCTTCACCATGCCACCAACGGTCGCCACTTCAGACACGCCTTCTACAGTTTGCAATTCATACTTCAAGAACCAATCTTGCAAACTACGAAGTTCCGCTAAGTCGTGCTGACCTGTTTTATCTTGCAACACGTAGCTGTAAACCCAGCCCACACCGGT
This sequence comes from Vibrio sp. 10N.222.49.A3, assembly GCF_041475145.1. NCBI lineage: Bacteria > Pseudomonadati > Pseudomonadota > Gammaproteobacteria > Vibrionales > Vibrionaceae > Vibrio > Vibrio sp. 10N.222.49.A3. Next base: position 18,898 of record NZ_JBFRVM010000021.1, on the reverse strand, counting down.
TGCATCGGGTCCTAGTGTTGGCTTGGCACTCGATGGCAAGTTAGGTGCAACTTGGCTTAAGTACTCCAACACTCGTGAACGCGCCCAGTACATATCGGTATCGTCATTGAAGATTATATAGACATAGGAATCACCAAAGAACGAGTAGCCACGAACTGTTTCAGCACCCGGTACAGCTAACATGGCGGTGGTTAATGGATAAGTCACCTGATCCTCAACCACTTGTGGCGCTTGCCCCGGATAACTGGTTTTGATAATTACCTGAACATCAGACAGATCAGGAATAGCATCGACCGGTGTATTTTTAACGCTGTATAAGCCGCCAAATACGATGGCTAAAGTAGCAACTAGCACTAAGAAGCGGTTGCTAATAGACCAGCGAATGATTGCATTGATCATAGTTTGCCCTCACCCGTGCTATTCGTCGGTTCGAGAGATTTGAGCACATAATCAGAACCCTGCTTCGCTACTAGAAACCGAATGGTTTGACCCTCGGCAAACTCAGATAAATCAAGGTCATCACTAGCTTGGAAATTCATTTCACCCGCTTTCCAATTCCATTCAGGGACAGGCTGATGTTTTACCGTAATCATGCCAAAATCTGCCATCAACATGGTAATGTCACCCGTTACCCAAACTTCGCCAGCGATCTTGTGTTTGTTGACCTTGTAATCAACAACCTCGTACTGGCCTGACTCTGTCTTTCTCATCTCGAAATCAATCGCCTTACCACGTTGCACGTCACTCATGTCCAAGCCTTCCGCAAAGGTGAAATTCATCACCATGCCCGGCCAATCCCATTCTGGAACAGGCTGATGGTTAATCGTCACCATACGACTGCCTTGCATAACATCGGAAATTTCACCGTTCGCCCATACGGTTTCAGCTTCTTCTTCAACACCATTGATGCGTGACAGATCAGCAGTTTGGCTCGATTCAGAATCCAACATGAAGTGCGCAGAAGTGACAATGTTTTCACCTTGCTCCAGCCCTTGAAGCACCTCTATTTTTTCGCCAGCTTCACGACCAACCTCAATACGAGCAGAACGATACTTGCCAGAACCTTCTGACATCACCACTCGAGTCATACCACCGGAGTGAATCACCGAAGATCTTGGGATAGTAAGAACGGCTTCATCACTGATGGGTTTCAGCGCAATATTGGCGAACATATTTGGCTTAAGCTCGCCATTTGGATTGGAGAACTTCAAACGAACGCGCAAGGTTCGAGTTTTTGGGTCAAGGATTGGGTAAACGTAATCGACATTACCCAACCACTCTTTGCCGGGAATCGCATCTAGCGTCATCACTGCATTGCTGCCTGACGAGATCCAGTGCGCTTGACGCTCAAACACCTCAGCATCAACCCATACTTCGCCTAATGGGCCTGCACTGATCACCGCTTGTGCAGGTGAAAGGTAACCACCTTCTCGGATATTCAAACTTGCGATGACACCATCGGCTGGCGCTTTGACTTCAATGGTTTGTGAGGCTTTGCCTTTGCGCGTAATAGCGCGGATTTGAGTCTTATCAACACCCAAGGTAATTAAGCGTTCAGTCGAGCCTTTGATCAAACCTTTACGACCCGTTTTATAAGCACTGATCAACTCTTCTTGTGCTTTAACAAGCTCTGGAGAATAGAGTGTGAAAAGCACATCACCTTTGTTTACCTTCTCACCCACTGCGTTGATGTAGAGCTTCTCAACCCAACCAGCTGCTCTTACGTTGGTTTGCCACAATGTACTTTCATCGAACGCCACATAACCCACGGTTTCAATCCGAGGAGATAGCGCTTCGAACTTAACTTTCGCTGTTTTGACACCCAGATTATTTTCTACCGACGAATCAATGAACACGGTACCGGGCTCATCTTTAACACCACTTGAGTCATCCGCGTAAACAGGGATTAAATCCATCCCCATAGGTGACTGACCCGGCTTGTCTCGCTGATAATTTGGGTCCATCGGAGCCACCCAATACAGAGGTTCATCCTTGGTTTGTTTACTTACTTCGGCGTCTGTACTCGTTGCCATTGCTGACATGTCGTGTGCTGGATTAATTAGAAAATGGTTCACACCAAAACCCAATGCACCACCGACCAATAAAGCGATTGTTGCTACTTTTACTGAACTCATTGTCTATTCCCTTATTGATTGGCTGTGTGTTTAGTTGCGCTTGAATTGAGTTGTGGTTGGTTTACTTGGTATTCAAAGCCACTGACTAACGCCGCCAGTTTGCTGTTAACGATGTTGAGATCGGTGATCAAACGTTGTTGCTCTAACTGAAGCGCCAGCTCATCGGTCGTTGCTGAAATGACATCGTTAAACTGGGCGGTGTTGTTTTGATAGCCCCTCTCAACCGCGCTGATTCGTGCTGCGGTTTGAGGAAGCAAGGACGTTTGATAGCGATCTAATCGCTGGATCAGATTTGATCTGTCCACCAGCAATGCGTTGACTTGCGCGTTCATTTGGGAAAGTAAGGTGTCTTTTTGAGATTTAGCCGCACCAACTTGATACTGAGCAGCCGATAAGTTTTTATCTTGTCGGCTCCCTGTAAACAGCGGGATGTCGACTGTCAGATAAGCACTCACAAGATCAGAAGCTGGTTCACCCGCCATGTTATTGGCTTGACGGTGTGCATACATCACTTCCACCCCAAACTGCGGGGTATAAGCTTGCTCGGCTAACTCAACCTGAGTTTGATTGGAGGAAATACTGACATCGGAGATCTTAACCAAAGGATGGTCAGTCAGTAGCTGGTAGTGCTTAGTTGAATCGATATTGGTCGCTAATTTGCTTTCCAACAACGACCAATCGATTTGGTTAGTTGCATTCAGTGTACCCTGAGAATCAAGAACCTGAGAGCCTAGCCAATCAGAACCCAACCATTCAGAAAGCTGAGAGATTAAGCGGCGCTGAACCTGCTGGTTTGCCTGAAGTTTCTCATCAAGCTTGCTCACTTGAAGCTGAGCATTAAGCAGATCTTGAGCTTCACTTTTACCAATTGAGTAATTGGTTTGTACATAGTTTTCAAGCTCAACCAACAAACGACGATTTTGACGAATCACCGACTCAGCCTTTTGCTGATAACCTAACTCAAGCCAAAGCTGCGTCATGCTATTCGCAACCGTCAATTCTCTTGCTTGCACCTGCAAAGCTAAAGCATCTGCCTGTTGGCCTGCCTTTTTCTGTTGAAGGTTAAGCGTATCGCCACGCTCAAACTGCTGCATCAGCCCTACCGATATATTGGTCATCGGGTCTTCGTCGAATTGAAAGCTATCGACAGGCAAACCGCCAAATCCAACTTTCAATTTCGGGTCCATTAAGGTCGAGCTGGCAATGCCCGTTTCTCGCATCGCTTGAGACTGAGCAAAGTACTGTTTGCGATTTCCATCTTCGCTTAAAGCAATCTCAATCAGTGTATTGAGTTGCTGCGTCGAGCTTGCTTGGTCATGTGCTGAAATGTGTTGAGCATTTGAAGCTGACGCCGTGGTAGCCGCGAGCGTAGCACTTGAAAACAAGGCCATAGGCAAGGCAGCAACCACTAAGCTCGTGTTCATGACAAACACAGAGGTTGTTGGTTTCATATTCACAATGAATGTCCATATCTAGCGCTAATTAGCGCATAAAAAAGAATGGCTTATCAGATTTATCTAACTGATAGATCTGTATTTTTAGATATAGATTTATGCGGAAGGTGGGCGTAGCAAAGATTGAGCGCGTGCGACTTTCTGGCCAATCGTGACCGATTGAAAACGAGCTAATGAAAAGGAAAGTTGATCAACGGCTTGAACAGCCTGAATTGGATAGGGACTTGCAGAACACATTGAGGCACAGCAATCGGCACTCGAACAATGGTTACCCATCATCGGACTGCCGTCTTCGCTCATTGAAGACATATCGAATTGAGCCATCAAAGCATGAGCACTCATGTTAGAGTCTTCAGGGTGTACTTCTTCACTCATCACATGACACCCTGCCATTGAATCATTAACCGAAGTATCGCTGTGGTAACAAGCCGACTTGCTCGACCCCATTTCCATCATCATTACTTCAGTCATCAAGGCTGAGGAGCTTGAGGCATAGCTAGACATCAACATCGTAATGATGCTGAAAACAATAATCCAAGTTTTTCGGAATGTGTTTGTCATAGCTTACCTTTGAATTTACAACGCAACTATAAACGTTCCCCTTAGGGTAAGGTCAATGCCATTGTGCCGATATTTACCTGACCGTTGAAAAAGTATTCATCCTCTCTTTCATCAAAATGAGATAATTCTTCGACTTTGCAGTTTTTTCTTTAAAAATTATCCAATTAGCTAGCGAAACCTCTATCTGTGTATTTTACTTAAGATAGTGCAACCACGATTCACGGATGATAAAAATGGCTAACAAAAAAAACGTCGAAGCAAACAAGAAAAATACAGAAATCAAAAATAAGAAAAGTAACAAGCTAGAACAAAAGAAACCAACACAAAAAAAGAAGCGCAGACTGCATTCACATCTAAAAGTGAATATCCCACTTTTTCAGTCACTCATGATGATTTTGCCATCATTGGCTAAACACGCTGCTGCAGAAAGTATAGACAATTCCAGCGACGCAGCAGATCAAGTAACCGCAAATAACGTGACCGAAAAAGATGTCACCGATGACCATAACAAGGCGGACTCATCAGCGGTTGCTCTCCAAGAAGCTCAGACGAGTGACAACGACGTAAACTCAACCTTAAGTGCAAGTCATGCCGCCCATGGTTCGAGCTCTCACTTGGTTCCTTCTCATCATTTATCGACGCTTTCTCACCCGCAAGTCCATTACATTCCTTCGGTATCGATGCCGACTATCTCCTCAGGAAGTAACGGTCAGCCGACTCATTCGAATGCGCCTACGACGCCCGCTTTACCCGTCACCTTTATGCCAGAAGTCATAAAAGGTACGTACGGAGAGCTTCATGTTGATGCAAATGGTCAATACACATTCGTATTGAATCCAAATTCTCCTCAATACATCCTGTTAAATCAGCACCAACCAGGTACTGACCATTTTGCGTTACATCTATCTAATGGCTCGAGCATCATTGTCCAGATACCAGTAACAGGTAAGCAAGACACGCCAAGTATTTCTGGAGACTTAACAGGTGTCGTAACAGAAGATCACAATATTGATTCACAAGGCTTGTTACATGCGAACGGCAAAATCGATGTCATAGACCCTGACCAAAATGAAAGTTCGGTTACACCGGAAGTTATCTCAGGTAAATATGGTTCATTAACTATCGATGCTGATGGACATTGGCAGTATCAAGTTGATAACTCGCTCTCTAATGTTCAAGCTTTAACCGCAGCCACTTCATTGCACGAAAGCTTCACTATTCACACCAAAGATGGCACACCGCAAACGATCGATATGACGATTGGCGGAAACGACGACAATGCCGTAATTACGGGTGTGGATGCTGGCACGTTAACTGAAGATTTAACGACACAAGTTCAAGGGCAGCTTTCGGTAACGGACTCTGATCTTGGAGAGGACCACTTTCAAGCCTCACAAGTGACTAGTAATTTCGGTACGCTAAGCATCACCAAAGACGGTGCGTGGACATACAGCTTAGACAACAATAACCCAGTAGTTCAAAGACTTGGCCAAGGTTCAACTGCGACAGACATCGTCACTGTTCACTCAGCTGATGGTACAGCGCATCAAGTTATGGTTACGATCAATGGCACCAACGACCATGCAGTAATCACGAGTAGTACAGCAAATTCACCAAGTTCGTTTTTCGCTATCGGGACAAGTAATGGCTCAAGCCAAGTTACTGAAGATAAAGACCTAACGGTTTCAGGCCAACTCAACATCACCGATATCGACTCAAAAGAGGCGCATTTTTCTAATTCCGACCTCAAGGGGACACTGGGTACTTTACACCTTAAAGACAATGGCGACTGGACCTACGATCTAGATAATAAAAATCCACAAGTTCAGGCTCTTGGTCAAGGCTCTGCGACAACAGACATCATAACCATCCACTCCGCCGACGGCACTCCTCATCAAATTGCAATTACCGTTAACGGCACCAATGATAAAGCCGTGATAAGCGGAACCAGTGCCGGCGTGGTAACCGAAGAGTCCCAACTTCAGACTTCGGGCATACTGACTGTTACGGATGTGGATACCGGTGAAGCGCACTTCGCTACTTCATCCACAGGAAGTACCGATATTGCAGGCTCGTTTGGTACGCTTCATCTGACCGATACTGGTTCTTGGACGTACGATCTTGATAACACTAACCCGACCGTTCAAGCATTAGGTAAAGGCTCGACAGCTACTGATACCATCACCGTTCATTCTGCTGATGGCACGCCGCATCAAGTGACTATCACAGTAAATGGCACTAATGACGCAGCTACTGTCAGCAGTGCGACCGTTGCCATCTATGAAACCGACAAAGCGGTAACCACCTCAGGCACACTAACCAGTATCGACGTCGATAACCCAGATAACGCATTCACACCGGATTCGATTACTGGCACCAACGGCAACCTCACCATTGGTGCTAATGGCCAATGGACCTTCACCGCCAACAGCGCGTTTAATCAATTAAACGTGGGCGACAAAGTCGAAGAAACCTTTACGGTATCGTCTGTTGATGGCACACCTTCGACCATTAAAGTCACGATTAATGGCACCAATGATAAAGCGACGGTCAGTACCGCAACGGTCAGTGTGGATGAGACTGACAAAGCGATAACGACATCAGGAACATTGACCAGTACCGACGTGGATAATCTAGACAATGCGTTCACGCCGGATTCTATTTCAGGTACCAACGGTGACCTGACTATTGACGCTAATGGTCATTGGGTGTTCACCGCCAACAGTGCGTTTAATCAATTAAACGTCGGCGGTAAATTCGAAGAAACCTTCACTGTCTCATCTGTTGATGGCACACCGTCGACCATCAAAATCACTATTAATGGTACCAATGACAAAGCCGTGATAAGCGGAACAAGTGCCGGCGCGGTCACCGAAGAATCTCAACTTCAAACCTCTGGCTCACTGACTGTGACTGATTTTGATGCCGGTCAAGCACACTTCTCCAATACCGATATTGCTGGGACTTTAGGCACCTTACACCTCACTAATTCGGGGACATGGACTTACGACTTAGATAACACCAGCCCAACCGTTCAAGCGTTAGGTAAAGGAACAACCGCTACCGATACCATTACTGTTCATTCTGCTGATGGCACACCACATCAAATTACTATTACGGTTAATGGCACTAACGACAAGGCCATCATTGGCGGGACAAACTCTGGTGCAGTGATTGAAGAATCTCAACTTCAGACGTCAGGTACACTGACTGTCACTGACGTAGATACTGGTGAAGCACACTTCTCCAACACTGATATTGCAGGCACATTAGGCACTTTACATTTAACTGATAACGGCACTTGGACTTACGATTTAGATAATATGAATCCACAAGTTCAAGCCTTAGGTAAAGGCGCGACAGCGACTGATACAATTACTGTCAACTCAGCAGATGGTACGCCGCATCAAATTACCATTACGGTGAATGGGACTAATGATACGGCTGTAATTGGTGGGACTTCTGCAGGCGCAGTGACCGAAGAAACGCAGTTACAAACCTCAGGCTCGCTGACTATTACAGATACCGATACCGGTGAAGCACACTTCTCAAATACTGATATTAAAGGCTCGCTTGGGACATTGCATTTAACCGATGCTGGGCAGTGGACTTACGATTTAGATAACACAAACCCAACGGTGCAAGCCCTAGGTAAAGGCGCTGCAACAACCGATACCATTACAGTTACTTCAGCAGATGGTACAACTCACCAAGTGACCATTGCCGTTAATGGAACTAATGACAAGGCTGTTATTACTGGTACAAATACGGGAGCAGTTACCGAAGATCAAGATTTAACAAATCAGTTGAATGTTCACCCAAACTACATGCTTACACAAGGCAAGCTATTCATTAGCGATGTAGATACGAATGAAGCTACATTTCCGATGCAATCTGGCATTGTTGGCGACCACGGGATCGGCTCATTTACACTTATACCAAGTGGCATTTGGCTATTTTCCGCAGATTCAAAACAAGCGGCTATTCAGGCTTTAGGTGTTGGTGAAACTTTAACAGAGTCGACAACAATAACCTCGGTTGATGGCACACAGAAAACTATTTTGGTAACCATCAATGGTACCAATGATGCACCTGTTATCACCCCTGTTGCGACGCAAACGGTAACCGAGGATGGCAGTAAAACCATTACCTTCCATGCAACGGATATTGATACGACGGATACGTTGACCCCGAGTGTGTCAGCGACACACGGTAGTGCCTCGCTGAATGCGCAAGGTGAAATCGTGTTTACGCCTGATGCTAATTACAATGGTCCTGCTTCAGTTGTTCTTTCAGTGACTGATGGGCATACGACAACCAGTCAAACTATCAATGTTGATGTAACACCGGCAAACGATGCGCCTGTTATTAATCCGATTGTGCCAGTGAGCGCCACTGAAGATGGTGCAGTAGTCACAGGTCAACTCACCTCAACGGATATTGATACGGGTGATACTACAACCTTCACAACCACATCAACACAGGGTGGATTTACACTCAATGCAGATGGTAGCTACAACCTAGACCCAACAGATGCAAGCTTCCGACACCTTAAAGCAGGTGAGATAAGCACGTTCACTATCCCTGTTACCGTGACCGATTCTGCAGGTGCAACAGATACTAAAGATTTAGTGATTACGGTGACGGGCACGAATGATACGCCGGTCATTAGTGGTGTCGATACGGGGGCATTAAAAGAAGATGTGAGCGCTAATCCTCAGAGTAATGAACTGACTGCGACAGGTAAGTTAGATATTGTCGATATAGATACAGGTGAAGGTAGTTTTGTATCCCATGGATTTAACAAAACGGCCCTACAAGGTCATTATGGTAAATTGGAGATCAGTCAAGATGGGAGCTGGAGTTACTCTGCCGATAATTCTCAAACAGCGATTCAATCCTTAGGCGAAGGTGAGCAGTTAACAGATACAATTAAAGTGACTTCGAAAGACGGTACAACGCATGATGTCGTGGTAACCATCAATGGCACTAATGATAAAGCCGTGATTGGCGGATCTAATACTGGCGCAGTAACAGAAGAATCTCAACTTCAGACCTCAGGCACACTGACTGTCACCGATGTCGATACAGGCGAAGCACACTTTGCGAATACTGATATCCAAGGCTCCTTAGGTACATTACATCTAACAGATAATGGCGCTTGGACCTACGACTTAGATAACACTAACCCAGCAGTTCAAGCGTTAGGTAATGGCGCAACCGCTACTGATACCATTACCGTTCATTCAGCCGATGGCACACCTCATCAAGTCACCATTAAAGTGAACGGCACTAATGATAATGCTGTGGTAGGTGGAGTAGATACTGCAAGTGTCACTGAGAAAGCGGCTGGAGATAATATGTCACCAGATCATGCTCAATCGGGTATGGCGACACTTCGAGTTAGTACACTAAACGCTAATGGACACTTATCTGTGATTGATCCTGACTCTGGTCAGTCTGGCTTTGCTGATAATAATGTGGGGTATAACTATCACGGTACATATGGTGACTTAATTTTAAATCCAAATGGAGATTGGGATTACTATGCCGATGCTGGAAGTCTCAGTCACATTGGTGGAAGGCCCACAACCAGAGGCTCCGCTATCGATAAATTAGGTGAGGGTGAAACACTCACAGACACTATCACCGTTCACACAAAAGATGGAACACCACATAATATAGTCATCACTATCAATGGTAGTAACGACAGGCCTTATTGCTCTTCAGAAGTACAACTCAACGCAGGTACTGAAGATACGAGACAAACCATTACAGCTGCACAACTGTTACAAAATTCAATAGATGTCGATAAAAATGACTCTGGACTGCTTACAGTAGCAAACCTTCATCCAGATCACGGCTCGATTTTAGATAACCAAAATGGTACATACACTTTCACACCAGAAAAAGACTATAACGGTAAAGTTCATTTCACCTATGATGTCAAAGATGCACATGGCGGTGTCACTCATACTGGAGCTACCAGCAGTTTAAGTGCAGTTGCTGATAAAGCGGTTATAAGCGGTAGTGATACCGGAACGATTATTGAAGATCATAATGTGGGTCACAGTTCATTACAGCCTGTCGTTGCATCGGGTTTGCTGAGTGTGACAGATCCTGATGCAGGGCAAGACCATTTTCAGGTCAATCTGTTATTAGGAGAACAGGCGATTCACGATCCCTTTGGTGGTTTTTTACGCATTACACCAAGTGGCGCTTGGGGATATGAAGTAGCCAATAGTCGCTTGCAATCATTAGCTGAAGGTGAAGTAGAAAAAGTTGTATATCGTGTTTATTCTGCAGACCACACTACTCACGATATAACAATAACGGTGACAGGCACCAATGATCAACCGACCATAACTGCGACGACACTTGCACATGGCACTGAAGATACACACTACCAAATGCAAGCAAGTCAGTTTGGTTTTACTGATGTTGATAGTGGCGACACATTACATGCCATCAAAATCACAGATATCCCAGAAGTATCCCAAGGTAAGTTTGTGCTTGATGGACAAGAGGTAAGTGCGGGTCAAAGTATATCAACTGCCGATATCAGCAAACTACAATTTGTACCGGCTAAAGACTTCAATGGTGATGTACAATTTAAATATACCGTTAGCGATGGTCGTACAGATTCAGTAGAAGCAACGAATACTTTGCACATAGCCAATACAGATGATGCTTCTGTTATTTCTGGTGATAGACAAGCTGTTGTTAATGAAGGCGATATTGGCGATACCGTTACTGCTACAGGGCAGTTATCAATTACAGATGTTGATACTGGCGATAATCCAAGCTTTATAGATGTAGCATCAACGGCGACAACATACGGCCATATTCAAATGCGCAATGGCCAATGGACCTATACCCTAGACGAGAGCAAAGTTCAGCATCTCGATCCCGATCAACCTGCGGTACAGGATCACTACACATTTAAAGCCAGTGATGGCTCGACGCAAATTGTAGATATCACAATTCAAGGCACCAACGATAAACCTATCATCGAGTCAGCACACGCAGCACCGGTAGGCACATCAAGCACCTTAAAATTACAAGATGTTGACGTAATCTCAAACCCAACAGGCGCCAACATTGATGTTGCGCCAAGTAATGCAGAAAATATGGCGCGTTGGGGGACTGATCAGGTCGGTGTCGGATCAGGGGTGAAATTAGTCGGACTATATAAACCTGGATCAGATCATAACTGGATAACAAACCCTGCAACAACAACAACAGGACATAGTGGCGCAGGTGGCTTCAGCCGAATTGATAACCATGATTGGTGGCATACAAATGGAGTTCCAGATACGGTAAACACAGGCTCTGGCGGAGCAACGGGCCATGGCAATGCATGGACAGGCGGGATAGCTGTATTTGAAGATAACACAGGCCATCAGACAATTGCGATTGTAAATCGTGTTTGTACAGGCGGTGGCAGTGAAGTAGATTACCTCTACTATCACTCATATCAACACCTACAAGTAGGTAATACTGTTTATAGTGGCACTGCAACTGCAGGTGAAACAATCAATGTGATGGACGGTAATCATCAAATAGCCTCTGTTATTGCCGATACTAATGGCCATTGGGAAATTTCTGCAAGCAATTTAGCTGATGGTAAACATACTATACATGTCGAAAATAGCGCAGGTGAACATTCTGCTGAAACTATTTTACAAGTCAGTGGCCATACGGTTCAAAATATTACGCCTGCAGCAATTAATGCAGAAATAAAAGAAGATGCAGCTCAAACAACAATCAATGGTGAATTAAGAACATCAGATGTTGATACAGGCGATACTGCAAGTTTCACGGTACAAGCTGATCACGCAACTAAATATGGCCATTTCTCCATAGATAGTAATGGCCATTATCATTTCACCATTGATAATAATAATGCTGACGTTGATCACCTTGGTGTACATCAGACATTAACTGAAGTCATTCCAGTGACCTCAACTTCAACAGATGGTACTTCAGTTACCACAAATGTCACAATCACTATTCAAGGCTCACTAGATAAGCCAATTCTAAATGCGACAGCACCTGATGCACAGCAAGGCACCACTATTGCGTTAAATTTAAATGTGGCTACAACAGATACGGGTGGTGATACTGAAGATCTGTTAATAAAAATTAGCGGTTTACCTGATACAGCTACACTAAATCATGGTACACACGATGCGGTTGCAAAAATGTGGGTTCTGCATAAATCAGACCTTAATGGTTTAGAACTTAACCTTCATAACGCTAACTTCCATGGGGATTTGCATTTTAATGCAACAGCAACAGCTTCAGCAGGAAGTGAATCTCAATCAGCAACGCAAGCTATTTCTTTATTTGTAAATGCGCCTCCTTCAGTTACTTCCGGAGTAACTGGCAGCAAAGCTGAAGACTCAGGAATGGGGGCAATAGATCTTCTTTCTGGTGCTATTGATGCTGATACAGGCGATACATTATCTGTTGGCCATATCGAATATCAAATAGGTACAGCCTCAAAAACATCAACAGTTCCTTCATTTTTAACGATGAGTAAAGGTGGACATATACTCATCATTAATTCTAATACACCTGAGTTTCAACATTTAGCTGCAGGTGAGACTGAAACAGTTAAGATCACTTATAATATAACGGATAGTCATGGTGGAACGGTTCAACAGTCTGCGACATTAACTGTTACGGGCACAAACGATTCACCAGTCATAACAGGCTCTCCAACAGCGAAAACAGTTACGGAAGATGGCGCAAGCGAGACGATAGATCTGCTTAGCGGTGCAACAGATGTTGATGGCGATACGCTGTCAATTGCCGGTATCGAGACCAGCATCGATGGCGCAGCCGCGACAACCGGGCTTGCTGCCGGGCTGACCCTAGGTGCCGACGGACATACAATCACCGTTGACCCTTCTAACAAGGCATTCCAAGATATAGCAGCGGGTGTTACTCGCAATATCACCGTGAGCTTTAACGTTGCCGATGGGCATGGTGGAAGAGTCGCCCAAACAGCACAAGTTGAAGTGGTAGGAACTAACGATCGACCAACGGTGACCTTGCTTAGTCAAGTGGCTACGACAGACGAAGACAGAGCTATTACGCTAACAACAGATCAGATCCTAACGGGAATTGGCGCTAAAGATGTCGATGGTGATTCGCTAACATTAACTGATCTCAATGTTAGCAACCACGGTACTTTAGTTGACAATAAGGATGGAACCTACACGATCACGCCAAATCAAGATTTTCATGGCGACTTAATGATTGTAGGTAAGGTCTCGGATGGTTCCGAAGTGCGGGCATTTACTAATCCCCTAGCAGTGAGTTCAGTCAACGATGCAACAAAGGTCGTAGCGACGAGCGCTAGCACCTCTGAAGACATCGACATCGTCCTGATTAAATCGCAGCTTTTGGCTGGAGCGACCGACGTAGATGGCGACACCCTGGATATCAACAGCGTAACTGTTAATGGTGGCCACGGCACAGTAACTGATAATCACGATGGTACGTGGACGCTGCACCCAGAAGCTAACTTCAAGGGAGATATATCTTTAGACTACAAGGTCAATGATGGCCATGCCGATGTTAATAACCATATGACGGTAGCCGTAGCATCGGTTACCGACGCTGCGGACATAAACCTTTCTGTTGCACCGCAAAAAGGCTTTCAGACGGATTCTGCCCATCATCTTTCAATCGATGCGATACTTAATCCTGATGGCGGTGGTGACCACACAGCTAAAGACTACGGAGATACGCTGACCTTTGAAATGGGGATCACGCTTGATAAGAGCGAGAGTTACCACAATGGTGATGTGATCGCCCAGTACGGAGGGCATATTAGTAGTCCAGGTAAATTGGATTATGCTCAAATGCATTATTATTCGGATGGTTCTAAATTCGGGAACGGCGGAGTAACCCTTACAAACCCCCACAGTGTTACCGTTTGGATTTCGGGCATGGATCCTATTGAAACCCACATTGATATTACCGATGGCAAACTCCACCGATTAACTGTGGTTGTGGATGAAGGGCAAGGCATTAAAGCGCCCACCATGTCGATATTCGATAATGGTAAGCCTGTTGATTACCCTGATGGTTCAAACTCTGAAAGTATGCCAACGCATTATCTAGGCGACAGCGGTTCGAGTGAACATTATTTAACAGCACCGAAAGCTGGCATGACACTAACGGAAGATGGCTTTGTTGACGCGTCAACTATCTCGATCCCTTACGGCGGTGGCCACGCGAATGTGCCCAAGTTTATTGTCGAGCGTGCAGGCTCGACCGAGCTACTAATCGGAACGGGTCGAAGCCCTATATCACTTGGAGATGGGCGTTATGCTACTGGATATGAGCATGGCCATATTGTCTGGAGTCACGGTTCGAATCACGGTGGCGGAAACGTACCTCCCATTACACCCATCGTCGCAACGATCGAACACGTAACGGTAGTAAAAGAAGCAGTTGCAGCGTCTCAGGTAGCTCAAGGGCCACTAGGTGAGCAGGGTCTAGATCCAAAACATGTGTTGATCGATCTAGGGGTGAACGGGGCAGGTATTGTTGACCATACCGGGCTCCACAGCACCGTAGTTCCTTCTGGGTCAGACCATTCGCACGTGATAAACACGGCAGGAATCAATGTTACCAATGACCCACACCACTTAGTCATCAATGCCGATGTGACGCCACACGATAAAGACGACGCGCTCCAAGCTGTTCATCTACACGGTCTACCCATTGGCTCAGTTGTCACTGATGGCACACATACGCACACCATCGATGCGACGGACCAAAAAGATGGCTTAGATATCTTAGGTTGGGCACGTGGTTCGCTCGAGGTTAAAGTTCCATCTAATGTTTCGTACAATGCGATTATCACCGTAGGAGCAACGACTCAAAATCCGGATGGTACCAGTGCGCATAGCGCATCATCGGCACCGGTAATACTGGACCCAGCACATGCGGGTGATATCATTGTATCTGCTCCACCAATTAGTGGTGTTGAAGACAAGGGGCCCTACGACCTTACCTTAACCGCTATCGACCCAACAGACGCTCATGCAGCAGTCACTTTTGCGGTATCAGGTTTGCCTGCAGGGGCAACGTTAAGCGCTGGTAGCTACGATGCGAATACCAAAACGTGGACAATTACACCAAGTGAGGCGAACGGTCTGCAGGTAACGCTGCCAAAAGACTTTTCGGGAACGGTTACGCCTCATATTACGGCAACCTCTAGCGCTGGGCACAGCCATAGTATTGACCTAAGCGGTAGTATCACCGATACACAAGATGTAGCGGTGATTTCAGGCACCGATAGCGCGAGTATCACAGAAGATATTCACGTACAGTCGTCGGGGATAATTGAAACCAACCAGAATCAGCTCAATGTACGGGATCCAGACGCAGGTGAAGCCCTGTTTACGCCTACGGGCACTCCATCGGGGTCGGGTAGCACAGCAACGGGTAGCTGGGTTGCAGGTGATAAGGGTATAGGGCAGTTCATTCTGCATGCTGACGGCCGTTGGCTCTACAAGGTTGACAACGATAACACCCATATTAACAGTCTCGGCGATGGTGATACCTTTACCGAAACCCTAACCGTTCATTCTAAGGATGGTACAACACACCAACTAACGTCGACGATTCATGGTACTAACGACAAACCTGTCATTGATGCTACTTCAGCCGTTACTGCTATTGAAGGTGGCCATACTGCGCATAAAGGGCAAATCACAACAACAGATGTTGATACTGGTGATAGCGCTACATACACGGCAATTACGCCAACGACGGGTCAGCATGTTCCAGGCTTTACACTTAATGCAGATGGTAGTTATAAGTTTGATGCCACCGATGCGGGTTACGATCATTTAGCATTAGGTAAAACTGAACAAGTAAGCGTTTCTGTAACGGTAACTGATGGCGCAGGCGCTACGGATCAAAAAGACTTAATCATTACAATCACTGGCACCAACGACAGACCAACAGTTGTTTCGTCACTTGCTCAGCATATTCACTCGATTGATGAAGATACAACACAACACTTTAGCGCTAAAGATTTTGGTTTTATCGATAAAGATCACGGCGACCAGCTTGACCATATAACGATTACCGCACTGCCAGATGCTTTTAAAGGGCAATTTGAGTATGACGGCCACCCTATCACTATTCCTTTGGATGTGTTGACGGCTGATATCAGTAAAATAACCTTTGTACCTGCTCAAGATTATAACGGCGGCGTGCAATTTGGCTTTACCGTAAATGATGGACATACCGATTCCTTTCCTAAAATAGGTAATTTCGAAATCATACCGGTCGATGATATTTCTACGGTTAGTGGTACTGATACGTTGTCAATGACGGAAGGGAGTGCCGCCAATACCCATGCAGACTTAACCGTCGCCAAAGGAGCATGGCTAGCGAATGTTGATGGCCATTTTTACTTCCCAGAGGTCGTAGCTAATGACCCTAATGCAGGGCGTTGGTATGCAATAGTGGGGGCAGGTGTAGCGGGAGGCGCAGCCCATGGTATGAAAATTGAAACAACACAATGGGTCATGAACATGGGAGACCCCAATTACGGTCATAATGGCTATATGACATTTACCCGTAATACCGATCATGCCACTGCTTCCTATAATGCAGTAGACCGTGTCGAGGGAGATTTACTCATTAATGACCCAGATACAGTACCAGCAACCTTTATTGATGTAACCGATAGTTTGGGTGATAACGGTTATGGCAATTTTTCAATGCATAATGGGCACTGGTCGTTTGTTGGTGGTGACAAAACCACTGCGCTAGCGGATGGCGAAAAAGCGACCGAGACCTTTACCTTTAATACCTCCGATGGTGTGACACATCAGGTGACCGTTAACCTTACAGGTAGCGATACCAAGGCTGAGTTTAAAGGTGATATTTCTGCCAACCTCAAAGAGGGAGATATCGGTGATACTGTGTCTGCACATGGCAGCCTTAATATTGTGGATGTTGATACAGGGCAAAATCCGATAATTGCAGATTTTCATGATAAAAGTGGAGTTAATGGTTACGGACATTTTTCAATAGTCAATAATCAATGGACTTATGAGATTGATCAAACGAAAGTTCAAAAACT
This sequence comes from Vibrio sp. 10N.222.49.A3, assembly GCF_041475145.1. NCBI lineage: Bacteria > Pseudomonadati > Pseudomonadota > Gammaproteobacteria > Vibrionales > Vibrionaceae > Vibrio > Vibrio sp. 10N.222.49.A3. The sequence continues at coordinate 1,625 of NZ_JBFRVM010000021.1, read as the reverse complement.
TAATGCGAGTGAATCAGTTCAGGATAAAATAACGGTGACCGCCAGTGATGGCACCACCCAAGATATTGTCATTAGTATAAGAGGTACAAACGATGCTCCTGAAGTGACGGGCGCAGTGGCGAATACCGACGATAGTGAAGGACATGCAATCGACATGACGCTCCCATCAAATTTATTTACCGATGCAGAGGGAGATAGCTTTACGTTAAGTTTAGCTGTTTCGCAACATACTGAGGAAGCAGTAAACCCTGATAGTGTTAACCCAGGTTGGCAAGGCAAAGATACAGCGTTAGGTATGCCTACTTGGCTTCATTTTGATGCGAAAACGGGGCGAATATGGGGGACACCTCCACATAGCGCAGACGGTGACTTAGATATCACGGTCACGGCAACGGATGCTAAGGGCGCAACAGGTACCTATGATTTTCATATCGCGGTAACCGATGTTGATGCAAGTGGCATTGCACACGCTAATGTAAATGAAGATGATAGAGCAACGGGTCAACATTCAGCAAATGGACAGTTAGATGCATATAATAATGGTCAACATATTATCTGGCATGAACAAGCTACAGGGCAAGATAGCACCCCTAATATGATTCAGGGCACATATGGTCACTTGCAAATATCAACAGGTGGCACATGGATTTATTACCTTGATCATGATGGCGCTAGAAGTTATTCCAATAAAGATCTTAATGCCCTAAAAGCAGGTCAGGTAGAGCAGGAGCATTTCACCATTCATGGTTTACAAAATGGTAAAGAGGTCGCTACCGAGCAAGTTATTATTGCGGTTACAGGTAAAAATGATGGTGCGACTATTAATGGTACCATGACAAGTAAAAGCGTAAGTGCAATTACAGAAGATGCTACAAAGGATACATTAGCTGGTCACTTGAATTTAAAAGATGCCGATCATGGTGAAGATCAGTTCACACCAGATCCACACATTGCAGGAACTTATGGACATCTAGAATTAGCAGCCAATGGTGATTGGGTATATCACCTTGATAATAACCTTGCCGCTACAAATTCATTAAGCTCTGCGCATGGTGGAACAGAAACCTTTACAATAAACTCACCAGATAATACAGCTTCTCATACAATAACAATTAATGTGAATGGGGTTGATGATCCATTAACTGCTGTTACGTCACCAGCCCCACCTCCGCCAGTACAACATGATGAACCTGACTTTAGTGCCGATACGAGTGAAGATCTCTCTGTCACCCTTGATGATGTTGGTCTCGTTGTCCCCGATAGCCAACATCAAGCAGTAAATGATCACCCTGTTACTGGCGCAGCTGCTTATCTTGATGCATTGGGGATTACACCTGCAGCGCCTGTAGCAGATGCACCTGAACATCAACTACCTGCTGATATGGATATTGTGATGGCGGAAGCGGATCATATTGTATTAGGACATGATGATGTGGCGCATCTAGATTTATCGGGTGCGCTTGAACACCAAGGGCATGAACATGATACTAACCAACAAGATCACGATGATACGCAACATCATCAAGTGGATGATTTACCAGGCATTGATCCCAATAGTTAACGCATAAAATGCCAATCACTAAAACCAAAAAAGGAACACTATTTAGTGTAATGCCGTTCACTTA
>NZ_JBFRVM010000020.1:0-72848 GCF_041475145.1 Vibrio sp. 10N.222.49.A3 | reverse complement strand
TTAACTGATCGGCATTACTTCCTAGCGGAAGCCCTTTTTTAATGGATGTTGTTCTAGTTTGTATGCCTAATACCAATCGTAGTAAATAACTGTTCATCCTAGCTGGTTAAAACACTCGATAACATCGTTAGAAATTTTGATTGTAGAATAACTACTTATCAAAAATTTCTGCCTTGTTCTCAAGCATTTTTCCTGTGCTATTTATGATCACTTACTTACTGTGATTGGTATAACACATTATTGCGGAGGGAAGCACACACCTGTTCCACCCAATCCACAATAACCATTCGGATTTTTAGCTAGGTATTGCTGGTGGTAGGTTTCTGCGAAAAAATATTTTCCAGCAGGCAGAACTTCCGTTGTGATTTCGTTGCCCAATGATTCAGTCATTGCTCGTTGGTATTCACGTTTAGAGTGCTCAGCGATAGTCTGTTGTTCTTCGCTGAAGGTGTATATCGCAGAACGGTATTGAGTCCCTAAATCGTTGCCTTGGCGCATCCCTTGAGTTGGGTCATGACGCTCCCAAAAGATTTCAAGTACTTGAGCGAGAGATGTTTGTTCGCTATCAAAAATGACACGAACGACTTCGGTATGGCCAGTTTGTCCGCTACATACCTGCTCATAAGTGGGGTTAATCGTGTATCCACCAGCGTAGCCAACAGATGTTGAAATAACGCCGTTCAACTGCCAGAACAAACGCTCAGCTCCCCAGAAGCATCCCATACCAAGTAGGACTTCTTGTTGAGAACCCGTAGGTGTATTGAGCAAGTCAGTTTGATTGACGAAATGGCGCTCAGTGATTCGGATTGGGTCAGCATTTCCCGGTAATGCGGTTGCTGCGGAAACCAGTTGTTGTTTGTTTAGCATGTTATATTCCTTTTCGCATACGTTTACCGCGTTAGTTAACATTAGATCTAGGTTTATATTAACTGGAGGCTCATATTAACGGCTGGTTAATATTGATTAAGTCTTTACATTAGACCGTGTTATTACCAGATTTGTTACAGACTCAATGCCTTTTTAGCGGTATGATTTCTTTTCACTTATTAACGTATTGATAACTTCTTCACCAATTAAACATGATAAGAAAAACTTTACCAGTTCTGATTGGCACTCTACTGTCATCGACATTCGCTTTCGCTGACGTTTCCCTTGATATTAAAGGGTTGGATGGCGCGCTTGCAGATAATGTGGATGCTTATCTGAGTGCGATTCCTGAAGAAGAGTATTCGGTCTCATTAAGATTTCAATCTCGCTTGGAGTCGATGATCAACGAAGCGTTGAATGCATTAGGCTACTACCAACCTAATATCACATTTACTCATTCTGAAGATGATACCGAATTGACTGTTACGGTTGAGCCGGGAGAGCCGGTTGTTATTTATGCTTCAGATATTGTTCTGACTGGTGAAGCCAAAGATGAACCTGATTTTTTGGCCTTAATAGCTAAGAGCAAGTTGTCTAAAGGTCCGATTTTGAATCATGGTAATTATGACTCTTTAAAATCATCGATCCGCAATCTTGGATTAGCGAAAGGTTACTTCGATGGGGCGTATGATCTTAGCAAACTAGAAGTCGCTCCTGAATTAAACCGCGCTTATGTCCGCCTTCATTATAACAGTGGTATTCGTTATCACTTTGGCTCTACTCAGGTTACTGGTAGCCAAATAGAAGAAGAGAAGGTGCAGTCACTTAAACCATTTGAAGATGGCGAACCTTACTCGATAACCAAAGTTGGTGAATACAACCAAAACCTTTCCAATACGGATTGGTTCTCTTCAGTCTTTGTTGAGCCTGACTTAAGTCAATTGGGTGAAGGTCGAGAAATTCCGATGAAGGTAAGCCTTGCTCCGCAAGCGCGGAACCAAATTGAAACGGGTATCGGTGTATCAACAGACTTGGGTGTAAAAGGTACCCTTAAATGGAAGAAACCTTGGGTTAATGAGAAAGGTCATAGTTTTAATAGTAGTTTATCGATCTCCAAGCCTGAGCAGACGATTACGGCGGCTTATAAAATCCCATTGGATGACGTGCTTAATGACTACTATCAAATTAAGTATGGAATGAAGAATCTGGATAACCGTGATACCAAGAGTTTGGAGTCAAACTTAGCCTTAGAAAGGTACTGGCGTCTAGATAATGGTTGGCAACGCACGGTATTCATTCGATACCTAGTCGAAAACTATAAACAAGGTTTACAAGACGATTTGGCGCAGTTTGTGTTGCCAGGTGTCTCTTTCTCACGCACTCGAACCCGAGGCGGTTCAATGCCGATGTGGGGCGATAAACAAACCATCATGGTTGAAGCGGCTGATGATACCTTGTTATCTGAAACCCAAGTCGTACGTTTTCAAGGGCAAACCGCATGGATTCGAAGCATTGGTAATAACCACCGAGGTTTAACCCGCCTTCAATTCGGCGGAAACTTTGCGGACGAATTTGATAAGTTATCTCCTTCTTTAAGATTTTTTGCGGGTGGTGATAATAGCATCCGTGGTTATGGCTATGAGTCTATCTCTCCTCGAGATGAAAGTGGCGCACTAACGGGTGCGAAATTCATTGCAACCAGTTCGTTTGAATACCAATATCGCTTAGTTGGGAATTGGTGGGGAGCGGCTTTCTACGATATTGGTGATGCATTCAATGACACGCCAGAGTGGAAACATGGTACTGGTGTAGGGATTCGCTGGGCGTCCCCCGTCGGTCCTGTGAGTTTAGATTTTGCTTGGGGTCTAGATGCGAAAAAAGGTGATGAGTTCCAACTGCACTTTAGTTTAGGGCCAGAATTATGATCAAAGTGGTGGGTAAGTGTATCAAGTGGGCGTCGATTTCATTGACGTCGATTTTGCTATTGTTAATCGCCCTACTAGGTTTTGTTTTGTTCACCAATTCGGGGTTGAATACTGTGTTGTGGGGCGCCGAAAAAGCATTGCCACAACTGAAAGTGGAAAGTACTAAAGGCGCTCTTTTCCCAAGCTTTACGCTTAACAATGTTCAGTTTAAAGATGATAGCCTACATATCGATACCAAGGTTGAAAATTTGGCATTGGCTATCAATCCGCGCTGTCTGCTCGACCCTCAAGTATGTGTTGACCGCTTAGCAATTCAAGGGCTGGACTTTGCACTTACTGAATTGCCACCAGCTTCTACAGAAGAGGCAGAACCTACTCCGCCCGTAACATCGGTAAAAACACCACTACCAATCGTCATTAATCGAATCGCTTTATCTGATATCAAACTGAATATCTTAGGTCATGAAATTGAATGGGGTTTGTTCTCTACTGCCCTGAGTATGCAGGGGGAAAAGCTGACAGTATCGCCAACTTTATTCAATGATCTTAAGGTTAAACTTGCAGAGTCTACTGAAGATCCACAATCAGAAATAGTCGAGCCAGATACTGCAACTAAGACAGCTATCGAGTTGCCTGAAGTTTGGATTCCTTTGCAGGTTGTACTTGAGCGTTTTGATCTCAACCGTTTCACTCTAGAACAAGAAGCGCCAATTGTTGTGAATCACCTCGGGTTAGAAGCTCGCGCGGGTAAACACACGGTTGACGTTTCCAGTCTCGAACTCGATATGCCACAAGCAAGCGCGAACCTAACGACGAAGGTTGAGCTCAAGGGCGGCTATCCGCTAGAGCTTTCTTTGGGTGCGTTGGTGAAAGAAACCGATCTTGCTGGTCAGAAACTGTCTCTGAAAGCACAAGGCAGCGTGGCTAAGTTAAGCCTAGAGTCTCAGTTCTCCGAATTGATTGAGGCAAAGTTGTCTGGGGATATTCAACCCTTAGAACCGACTCTGCCATTTGACCTTCTTTTAGAGGGAGGTAAAGCGCAATGGCCTTTGACAGGTAAAAGTGACTACCAAGCTGCAATTGAGAAATTCAAAGCCGATGGTTCATTAGATGGTTTTAATGTGCAGCTTAAAGCTGAAGCCGATGGTAAGGAGATACCTGCCTTAACGATAGATCTACAAGGTAAAGGCACCACGGAACAGATTGAACTTGAACGCTTGAAACTGAATACCTTGGGTGGCGAACTAAATGGTGTAGTTAAAGCTAACTGGAAGAAGCTCGTTAATTGGCAAGCCGATGTGACGCTCAAAGACATACAACCGGGTCTGCAGTGGCCAGAAGCCGAGGGTAACATTAGCGGAAGCATCGTAACTTCGGGTGAACTGACACAAGCGAGTGGTTGGGCGATTGAACTACCTAAGCTCGATATCGAGGGGATCCTACGAGAATACCCTCTGGATATCAAAGGGCAGTTGTCAGCGTCAGATCGCAGCGCGAGCGGTGAACCTAAACTGAAAACCAGTGGTTTGAGCTTGGCTCACGGTGTTAATTCGATTAAGGCTCAAGGGCAACTGGATAAGCAATGGGGTATGGGCGTTGCGATTAATTTTCCACAGTTAGATAAGAGTGTTCCAGAGCTGACGGGTAAAGTGATGGGTAATATCCAGCTTAGTGGCCCAACGAAAGAGCCAAAGGTCGATCTCGAACTTAATGTTGATAAGGTCGATTGGAATAACGAAGCAACACTAGAATCCTTATCGCTTAATGGCTCAGTGGTTCCTCTGCCATTGCCTGAAGCTCAAGCCGATCTTGTATTGAAAGCTAAGAACTTAACCTATCAAGAACAAAATGTGGAAAGCATTGATTTAACCGTGAATGGCGGTGAGAAGCAGCATACCGTAACACTTGATGTGATATCCGATATAGTGTCGACCAGTTTGGCTATCTCTGGAGAATTGATTCAGAAGCCTTCTCTTATTTGGGATGGGTCGTTAGACAGAGTCAGAATTACCACTCAACAGGGGCCTTGGGTATTAGACCAACCCGTTGCGATTAAGGCGGATGTCGATAAGCAGTATGCCGACGTTCAAGCGCACTGTTGGAAGCAATCGGGTTCGAGCGTGTGTCTGGATGAGGATATCCGCGCTGGAAAGTCAGGTGAGGCCAAACTGGGCGTTAACCAATTCGACTTTGAGCAGATCCAAGCCCTCATGCCTAAAGAAACGCAATTACAGGGCTTAGTCAATGCGACCGCTTATGCCAAATGGTCGGAACAAGGTGAACCTGAGGTGACGGTAAGCGTCGATATGCCGAAAGGTCAGGCTGTTCAACAAGTTGGTGAGCCAATCACACTCGGTTGGGAAAGCGTTGCATTGAATGCCCAACTAAAAGACAACCAACTGAACGCCGACTTTAAGTTGGATGTGTCTGATAATGGTGACCTGTCTGGCACGGTGTCGTTACCAGACATTCTCGCAGAAGACAAAATGGTCGATGCGGCAATTAAGCTGACAACTTTCCATTTGGACTTCTTACAGCCAATCCTCGGCGAATACAGCCTGTTGAAGGCCGATCTTGAGAGTGACCTACAGGTAAAAGGCTCTTTGATGCATCCTCAAGTCTTTGGTCAATTCTCTGTTGATGGTATTCAAGTCAAAGGCGATGTCACACCAGTCGATATTAAAGATGGTCGTATTGACCTCGATTTTGACGGCTACAGCGCGAAGTTAGATGCCAATGTTGAAACACCCGATGGTCACCTTGATATCGAAGGCTCCGGGGACTGGCAGGATCTTAAAGCATGGCACTCTAACGTTAGAGTGTTTGCTGATGAGTTGATGGTTGATATTCCACCTATGGTTAAGGTGAAGGTCGTGCCTGATATGACCATTGATGTCACGCCAGAGCTTGCAAAAATTACGGGTGATATCGCATTACCGTGGGGACGTATCGTTGTCGAAGACTTACCACCGTCAGCGGTCGGCGTCTCTTCTGATCAAGTTATCTTGAATAAAGATCTTGAGCCAGAGAGCGAAGACACGATTCCATTCAATGTGATGACCAATATTAATATCTCCATTGGCGATGACTTTAAACTGTCTGCTTTTGGTCTTGAAGGTGATTTGGTCGGCAAGCTCAACGTGGCTCAAAAAGACCAAGGTCCTTTTATCACAGGTGAGGTAAATATCGTCGATGGTACTTACCAATCCTTTGGACAAGATCTCTTGATCAAAGAAGGTAAGATTCTAATGAATGGGCCTCCGGATCAGCCATATGTAGCGATCAATGCGATACGTAACCCTGATAATACTCAGGATGATGTGACTGCTGGTATTCGAGTGACAGGCCCGGCGACAGAGCCGACCATCGAAATTTATTCTGATCCTGCGATGCCGCAAGCCAACGCGTTGTCTTATATTTTGCGTGGTCAAGATATTGATGGTGAGTCGAATGGTTCAATGACAACGACCTTAATTGGCTTAAGCTTGGCGAAGAGCGGCAAGGTTGTCGGCGAAATTGGTGAGGCTTTTGGCGTACAGGACTTGCAACTGGATACTGCAGGCTCTGGAGATGATTCCCAGGTTACGGTCAGCGGCTACATTCTCCCTGGTTTACAGGTGAAGTATGGCGTAGGTATCTTTAACTCGTTAGGTGAGTTTACTGTTCGTTATCGATTGATGCAGGATCTCTATGTTGAAGCCGTATCGGGGCTAGACAGTGCCGTGGATCTTCTCTATCAATTTGAATTCGAGTAACACTTGAGTCGTGAATGATTAGCGGATTACGAATGCTTAGGAGGGGTTATGCAGCAACTTGTTTTTGTTTATGGAACCTTGAGGCAAGGTCAGTCCAACCACCACTATTTGCAGCAGTGTGAGTGCTTAGGAAGGTTTGACACCCCTGAGGAATACGCTCTTTTTGATTTAGGTGCCTATCCGGCGATGATTTCTGGAAAGAAAAATGTCGTTGGCGAGGTCTATATCATTAACGATGAAGTTTTGGCTTCGCTCGATCGGCTAGAAGATGTTCCTGTTGAGTATCGTCGCGAACAAATAGAGACTATATTTGGATTAGCATGGGTATATTTGTATCAGCTTGATCTAACGGCTAATAAAGAAATACTTTCGGGTGACTGGTGTAAGCGGGACAATTCGTAATAGTTATCTATCCGTAACATCTATGTATTCTGAGTTGTAGAACAAAAAGCCAGCATGTAAATGCTGGCTTTTTTAATGGCGTTAATTTGAGAAATAAGCGAGATGATTAGTCTCGGTTAAGTTCAAGGAACTCTTCTACCTTTTTCACCATGTTCTTAGAACCGACAAAGAAAGGCACACGTTGGTGCAGTTCTGTTGGTTTTATATCCATGATGCGTTGGGCGCCATCGGAGGCAATACCGCCAGCTTGCTCCATGATGAAGGCTATTGGGTTGCACTCGTACAGCAGACGCAGTTTACCCTGAGGGTGGCTTTGCGTACTCGGGTATAAGTAGATACCGCCTTTCAGAAGATTACGGTGGAAATCTGATACTAGAGAACCGATGTAACGTGATGTGTAAGGGCGGTTGTCGCTTGGCTCATTTTCTTGGCAGTACTTGATGTACTTTTTAACACCCGTAGGGAAGCGAATGTAGTTACCTTCGTTGATGGAATAAATCTTACCTTCATCAGGGATCATCATGTTTTCATGAGACAGACAGAAGGTGCCCAGAGATGGGTCGTAGGTGAAGCCATTTACACCTGCACCAGTTGTGTAAACAAGCATAGTTGAAGAGCCGTAAATTACGTACCCCGCGGCTACTTGCTTGTGTCCTGGCTGTAGGAAGTCTTCTTGTGTTGGTGGGGTACCAACAGGCGATACTCGACGATAGATAGAGAAGATTGTACCAACAGATACATTGACATCGATGTTTGAAGAACCATCAAGTGGGTCCATCAGAACGACGTATTTTGCGTTTTTGTTGAGCTCTTTATTGAAGGCGACAGCTTCGTCTTCTTCTTCACTTGCAACACCACAAACTTGATCACGAGCTTCTAGAGCCGCTTTAAACTTGTCGTTCGCGTAAAGGTCTAGCTTTTGCTGTTCTTCACCTTGAACGTTGTCTGTACCAACAGCGCCAGTGATGTCGACTAGACCAGCCTTGTTGATCTCACGGTTAACAATTTTTGCAGCAAGTCGAATAGACGACAAAAGGGATGATAGATCACCGCTTGCATGGGGGAAGTCACTCTGTTTCTCAACAATGAACTCACCAAGGGTGCGCATCTCAGACATGTTATTTCCTTAAACTTCTCTCAATATTAGGGGGATTTGAGCACTATAGAATTTGCCTCTTACTCGGGCTTTATTCATCTAGACGCCTACTTAAATTCTAAAGGTTAGATCTTTTTAATGGTAATGAACTAAGCGACGCAGATCTCACTTACTATGTCGACTAAATTTGTTTTGCATTGCTACTCGCTTTTAATCGCCATTTAATGATAATGAGTGCAGTAGTTTGATTTAGACATGGTTCATTTAGCCAAGCGTTTGGAAGCAATTTATGCATATTCATATCTTAGGAATTTGTGGCACCTTCATGGGAGGTGCAGCGGTATTGGCTCGTCAATTAGGTCACAAGGTTACCGGTAGTGACGCGAATGTTTACCCACCAATGAGCACTTTGTTGGAGTCTCAAGGGATTGAAATTATTGAAGGGTTTAACCCAAGCCAGTTAGAACCAAGGCCTGATCTCGTGGTGATTGGTAATGCGATGAGTCGTGGCAACCCGTGTGTTGAGTATGTATTGGATAACAACCTTAGATACACCTCAGGCCCGCAATGGTTGCAAGAGTTCTTGTTGCATGATCGTTGGGTATTAGCGGTATCGGGAACGCATGGCAAGACAACAACATCGAGCATGCTGGCTTGGATTTTAGAAGACTGTGGCTATGCGCCTGGCTTCTTAGTGGGCGGCGTGTTAGGTAACTTTGGTATCTCTGCTCGCCTTGGTGAAAGCATGTTCTTCGTGGTCGAAGCTGACGAATACGACAGTGCTTTTTTTGATAAACGATCTAAGTTCGTTCACTACCACCCAAGAACCTTGGTAATGAATAACCTCGAGTTCGATCATGCTGACATCTTCGATGATCTTGAGGCGATTAAGCGTCAGTTCCACCACTTAGTGCGCACTGTGCCAGGTAATGGCCGAATTTTCTCTCCTAAAGAAGATACGGCTATTCAAGATGTTTTATCTCGCGGATGCTGGAGTGAGACAGAATCGAGTGGTGAACAAGGTGATTGGGATGCCAAGAAGCTGGTTAAAGACGGGTCTCAATTTGGAGTGTACTTCCAAGGCGAATGCGTAGGAACTGTCGACTGGGATTTGGTTGGCGACCATAACGTCAATAATGCTTTGATGGCGATTGCAGCTGCGCGACATGTAGGGGTGACACCTGATTTAGCGTGTGAATCGTTGGCGAAGTTCATCAACACCAAACGTCGTCTAGAGTTTAAAGGCGAAGTGGCAGGCGTTTCTGTCTATGACGATTTTGCTCATCACCCAACGGCAATTGAACTTACGCTGGGCGGTTTACGTAATAAGGTCGACACGAAAAAAATAATTGCCGTTTTAGAGCCTCGTTCTGCCACAATGAAACGTGGAGTGCACAAAGAAACGCTGGCTGATTCGTTGAAGCAAGCGGATTCTACTTACTTATTCCAACCCGATAACATTGATTGGTCAGTACAAGACGTCGCCGATGCGTGTCACCAACCCGCGCACGTGAGTGATAACATGGATGCATTCGTTGCTAAAATTGTCTCTGAGGCACAAGCGGGTGACCAAATCTTGGTAATGAGTAATGGTGGCTTTGGTGGTATTCACCAGAAACTGTTGGATGGATTGGCACTCAAAGGTTAACGCATCCTCGACCTTATAATTTGAAGTAATTGAGAACATGACAAAACACGATAAAGCGATAACTCTGGCTTTCACTGGCGCATCCGGTGCGCCTTATGGCCTGCGTTTACTTGAATGCCTTTTGGCCGCCGATTATCAGGTCTACTTGCTGATATCATCGGCAGCGCGAGTGGTGTTGGCGACCGAGCATGAACTTAAGTTACCTGCTGGGCCAGATGCTGCGAAACAAGCTTTGGTTAAGCATTTAGATTGCGACCCAGAAAAGCTGGTGGTGTGTGGCAAAGATGATTGGTTCTCACCGGTTGCATCTGGTTCAGCAGCACCGAAGCAGATGGTGGTGTGTCCATGCTCTGCAGGAAGCTTGGCATCGATTGCTCATGGCCTATCAGATAACTTAATCGAGCGTGCAGCCGACGTGGTTATGAAAGAGCGAGGACAGTTGTTGTTGGTGGTTCGTGAGACGCCATTTTCTACGTTGCATTTAGAGAATATGCACAAACTCTCGACCATGGGCGTGACGATTATGCCTGCAGCTCCGGGTTTTTATCATCAACCTAAGTCGATTGAAGACTTGGTCGACTTTATGGTGGCACGTATTCTTGATCACCTTGGTATCGAGCAAGGTTTAGTGCCACGTTGGGGTTACGATCAACGTAATTGATCCAAACTTGATGGCTTATTGTTAAAAATCAAATTACAATCCTGAACACTCATCGGGGAGCGAACCATTCAAATAATGAATGCGAGCTGAGATCAAGCAGACACTTGGGACCCGTAAACCTGAACCAGATAATGCTGGCGTAGGAATTGAGTTAGGAACAACCTCTACCGTTCTCCTCCCTCAAACCTGTGCCGCTCAGACCATGGAGAGCGTCCAGTGAAATTAACATTAACAACTCTTGCTGTTACTACAGCCATCTCTTTTTCTGCCTTCGCAGCAGACAATACCTTAACGGTTTACACTTACGACTCTTTTGCTGCGGATTGGGGTCCTCGTCCTGCCGTTGAAAAAGCATTCGAAGAAAAGTGTGGTTGTGATGTGAATTTTGTCGCGTTAGAAGATGGTGTGTCTATTCTAAACCGCTTACGTCTTGAAGGTGGCAACAGCAAAGCTGACATCATTTTAGGCCTAGATAATAATCTCATGGCTGAAGCGAAATCTACGGGCTTATTGGCTGAGCACAGTGTTGATACGTCATCAGTGACACTTCCTAACGGTTGGAACGACAGCACTTTTGTTCCTTATGATTTTGGTTACTTTGCGTTTATCTATAACAAAGAGAAATTAGCAAATCCGCCTAAGAGTTTGAAAGAATTGGTCGAGCAGCGTGACGACCTCAAGGTTATCTACCAAGACCCACGTACTTCGACGCCAGGTCAAGGCATGATGCTATGGATGAAGTCTGTTTACGGTGATGAAGCGACAGCCGCATGGAAGAAGCTTGCTCAGAAAACTGTGACTGTGACTAAAGGTTGGTCTGAAGCTTACTCTATGTTCCTAGAAGGCGAGTCTGATTTAGTGTTGTCTTACACAACTTCTCCGGCTTATCACATCATTGCAGAAAGTGATTCTAAGTACGCAGCTGCAAGCTTTGAAGAAGGTCATTACACTCAAGTGGAAGTGGCAGCGAAGGTTAAAGGTAGCAAGAACGAAAAGCTTGCCGATGAGTTTATGGCATTTATCTTAAGTGATGAGTTCCAATCGGCGATGCCTACTGGCAACTGGATGTACCCAGTGACCGATGTTGAACTACCAAAAGGGTTCGAGCAACTTACGGTTCCTCAGAAAGCGCTAAGCTTCACACCAGAAGAGATCGCCGAGAAGCGTAAGCCTTGGATTCGTGAATGGCAGAGTGCACTTACTTTTTAACTTACTATTTAACTTATTATTTAAGAAAATGAGTTTTCTAACGTACTTTTAAAAAACTAGCTTTCTGTATTTAAAGGTTCATTCGTTATGTTTGGAGTGAACCATTTACGGTAAAAAATCAATTTATGATAAAGAAAACACCTAAGGTCGGGGTTTGGGTTGCGATACTCATTACCGCCTTCGTGGTTTCAGCAGTTGGGGCATTGCTAAGCAATGCCCCTTCTCTTGATATCAGCCAAGTATGGTCCGATCCTTACTATTGGCATGTAACGAAATTCAGTTTCTATCAAGCGACACTCTCAACGATGCTGAGTGTTGGCTTTGCTATACCTATTGCTCATGCTCTGTGTCGCAGACAATTTTTTGGACGGGCCTTGTTGTTAAGGCTGTTTGCTTCGACCTTGGTTTTGCCCGTATTAGTTGGCGTATTTGGTTTGCTAGCTATTTATGGTAACAGTGGTTGGTTAGCTAAATTTCTGGCGAACTTCGATATTAAACTACCATTCTCGATTTATGGGTTGAATGGTATTTTGCTCGCACATGTCTTCTTTAACCTGCCTTATGTTAGCCGTTTACTTTTACAAGCTTTAGATACCGTACCTGCCGAGCAGCATAAGCTTTGTGCTCATTTGGGTATGAGTCATTGGAACAAATTCAGATGGGTTGAATGGTCTCGTTTAAGACAGCAACTGCCACATGTGTGTGGTTTGGTCTTCATGCTGTGTTTTACCAGCTTTGCTACCGTGATGGCACTAGGCGGTGGACCTAAATCAACTACTATCGAACTCGCTATTTATCAGGCGATTAAATTCGACTTTGACCTGCAGGCTGGTGCCTTGCTCGCAATATGGCAAATGCTGCTGTGTGGTGTGTTAGCTGTGAGCATTCAGCGCCTATCGAAACCTATTTCAGTGACAGCCAGTCAATTGTCGGAAGAGAAATATTTGGTTAAGGACTGCTGGTGGTCAAAAGCTTGGGATAGCTTTTGGATCATCACCGTCTCAATGCTGGTATTGCCGCCATTAGCTATGGTTATCGTCAGTGGCATTAACTCGCAGGCATTAATCGTACTGAGCAGCGAGCCGTTCTGGGCTGCGTTAATGACCTCGGTTAAAGTTGCGTCATTAGCAAGTGTTATCGCGGTTGGTATTGGTATCGCAATACTGCTGACGAGTCGAGCATGGCGCTTACAGAATAAGAATTTTCGAGCAGATAAAATCGAGCTGATTGGCACTATTATCTTAGTTACTCCAGGGCTCGTGATCAGTACGGGTCTCTTCTTATTACTGCGTTCATTCACCGATGTTTTCAGCTTAGCTTTCTTTATCGTGATTGCAGTAAACAGTTTAATGGCGCTTCCTTACGTAATTAAAACCTTGGCTCAACCTATGCTGCATTTGTCTCAGCAGTATCAGTATGTGTGCGCAAGTTTGGGAATGACTGGTTTCACGCGTTTTAGGCTAGTGGAGTGGCGCGCATTGCGTAAACCGATGGCACAAGCCTTCTCGATCAGCTTTATGTTAGCAATGGGTGACTTAAGCGCGATTGCTTTGTTTGGTAGCCAAGATTTTAGAACTCTGCCTTTGTACCTATTCCAATTATTAGGCAGCTATCAAATGGAAGCTGCAGCTGTGGTTTCCGTGAGCTTACTGTTACTGAGTGTTGGCAGCTTTAGCCTGATTGAATTTTTATTTACTCGAAGATCTAAGCTCGATGCTAAAGAGTTGAGGAACCGATGATGTTAGTGATGAAAGATGTGGACTACCACTATCACAGAGAGTTGTTTTGCTTTGATTTTCAAGCTGAGCAGGGCGATATTGTTGCGCTGATGGGGCCAAGTGGCGCAGGTAAATCAACGCTGTTGGCACTGGTTGCTGGGTTTATTGAGCCCACTTCGGGTGAGATCTCTGTAGCGGGACAATCACTGATTGGCAAAGAAGCACATCAGCGTCCATTAGCGATGTTGTTTCAAGAGCACAATTTGTTTGCCCATCTCACCGTACGTGAAAATATTGGCTTAGGCTTGCATCCAGGGTTAAAGCTTACGGCAACCCAAAAGCACGAAGTCGAACAGGCCGCTGCACAAGTGGGTGTCGCGGAGTATTTAGATAGACTGCCTGAGCACTTATCGGGCGGTCAACGTCAGCGTGTCGCGTTAGCGCGTTGTTTTGTTCAGCCTCATGATATTTGGCTGCTTGATGAACCTTTCTCTGCGCTTGACCCTTTGCTTCGTGAGGAAATGCTTAACCTGGTTAGGCGATTAGCCGCAGAGCGAAACATTACGGTATTGATGGTTACTCACCACTTAGGTGATGCACGCAGTATCGCAAATAAGTTCGTTTTTGTAGCGCTAGGTAAGGTGTTGGTTGCAGACTCGATAGAGACACTGACGGCTGAACATCCACAGCAAGAGCTAAGCTCGTTTGTTAAAGCGGGTGAATGATGATTTTTTCACTCCTGTGAGTACTTCTTAATATTGAGAGCTTCTTGATATCGAGTGCGTCAAAAACAAAAAGACCTAGCATGCGCTAGGTCTTTTATTATCTTTCTGATTAAAGGGCGGCGAAGATTAGTCGCCTAGCTTTAGCTCTTTTAAGATTTGGAATATTTCACGAGAAGACTTAGCCGGTTTATTTGCCGCTTTCTCTTTGTTAGCTTGACGAGCGAGCTGACGAAGACGTTGACGGTCAGCTTCCGGGTACATTTCCATAACGCCTGAAATGGCCGCATCGCCTTCTGCAACAACACGATCACGCAGCTGTTCTAGTTTGTGCAGTTCAACTGTTGCTTGAGAGTGTTTGTTGCGAATCTTATCTAAAGCCGCTTGAATTGGCTCTGGATCGACACTGCGCATTACTTTACCAATGTATTGAAGTTGACGGCGCTTCGCTTCATTTTTAAAGCGTTGTGCATCTTTAATCGCTTGTGCCAAATCTTCAGACAGCGGAAATTTGTCTAATACAGAAGGCTTTAGGTCAACAAGCTCTTCTCCCAGCTTTTGCAGGGCGTCCATGTCCGTTTTCATTTCTGTCTTACTTACCCAGATGATTTCTTCTTCTGGTTCCCATGGGGCTTTTTGGTTTTTGCGAGCCATCTTTTCTGCCTATGTCACTATCTCAAACGAATATATTGCCTATTTTAGCAAGAATCTTGGGGAGAAAGCGAAATTCTTGTTATCCTACGTAATATTGACCTAAAAAATTAGAATAGATATGGATGTAAAACAGCAAGTCGCCCAACAACGAGTTGAGCTAGAAGCCGCAGTAGCTAAAGCGTTGGATATGGCATCAGTGAGTGCAGACGCCGCTGAGGTTGCTATTACTAAGTCAACGGGTTTAAGTGTTTCAACACGTATGTGTGAAGTGGAAAACGTTGAATTTAATAGTGATGGTGCTCTAGGTATTACTGTTTACCGCGGTCAGAAAAAAGGCAGCGCATCTACATCTGATCTGAGTGAGAAGGCCATTGCTCAAACAGTCGCGGCTGCGCTTGATATCGCTCAGTACACTTCTGAAGACCCGTTTGCTGGTCCTGCAGCAAAAGAATACATGGTAAAAGAAATTCCAGACTTGGATCTTTTCCACCCTGATGAACCAAACCCTGACTATGCCGCTGAGATTGCGATTGCAGCTGAGAAGCAAGCGTTAGCTTATAGCGACAAGATCAAACAGAGTGATGGCGCAAGCTACGACAGCCATTATGGCGTTAAGGTTTATGGTAACAGCCATGGCTTACTAGCCAGCTACGCTTCAAGTCGCCATAGCACGAGCTGCTGTGTGATTGGACAAGGCGCTAACGGTGAGATGGAACGAGACTACAGCTACACCGTTGCACGTCACCGTGATGAGCTATGGACGCCTGAGCGCGTAGGTCAAGAAGCAGCAGAAAAGACCATTAACCGTTTGGATGCGAAAAAGCTACCAACAGGCCAATACCCAATAATGTTCGCTAACGATGTCGCTACTGGCTTGATTGGCCACCTTGTGATGGCGATCAGTGGTGGTAACCTATACCGTAAGTCATCGTTCTTATTGGATCACCTAGGTCAGAAAATTTTACCTGACTGGTTTAACATTTCTGAGCGCCCTCATATCTTACGTGGTTTGGCTTCAAGCCCATTCGATAGCGAAGGTGTGTTCACTCAAGATCGTGAAATCATCACTGATGGTGTGTTAGCAACTTACCTGCTAACCAGTTATGCCGCACGTAAAATGGATATGACACCAACAGGTCATGCGGGTGGTATTCATAACTGGTTTGTTAAATCAACGGGTCAAAACTTTGAGCAGATGCTAAAAGAGCTAGGCACCGGCTTCCTTGTGACTGAAGTAATGGGTCAAGGTGTTAATACCGTGACAGGTGATTATTCACGTGGCGCAGCAGGTTTCTGGGTTGAGAATGGAGAAATCCAATACCCAGTATCTGAAGTGACGATCGCGGGTAACCTAAAAGACATGTTCACTCAGATTGTTGCGGTTGGTAACGATGTTGAAACGCGTTCACAAATTCAAACGGGTTCTATCTTGCTTGAGTCGATGAAAGTCGCGGGTGAGTAATTAAGTTAGCGCCAATATGATGAATTAAAAAAGGGAGCCGATGGCTCCCTTTTTGTTTTCTGTATTTCGCCAAAAATTCGCTAGCTACTCATGATAACTAGATCAGTATGGTTGCTAAGCCTAAGAACACCGATAGGCCAATAACATCGGTTACTGTGGTCAGAGCCATACCGCCCGCAAGTGCTGGATCGATATTCATCTTTTTCAGCATTACTGGGATGGTTACACCGGCGATACCAGCGACAATCAAGTTGGTCATCATTGCAGCTGAGATGATGCCTCCCAGTATCCAGTTACCTTTCCAAGCAACCACTATACCGCCAATGATAACAGCCCATAACACGCCGTTTAGGAAGCCGATGGCCGCCTCTTTGAGTAGTAGTTCGCGTTTGTTACTGTCACCGATATGACCGAGAGCTAAACCACGAATCACAAGCGCAACGGTTTGGTTACCAGCAACCCCGCCCATTGAAGGTACGATAGTCATTAGAACCGCAATTGCTGCCATTTGGTCGAGTGTTGCTTCAAACATATTGGATACAGATGCAGCTGCAAGTGCTGCGAGTACGTTAGCACCCAACCAGACACTACGACGACGAGCAGATTTTACGACTGGAGCGAAGGTATCTTCGTCATCGTCCATACCCGCCATGCTCATCATTGAGTGCTCGGCGTCTTCACGGATAACATCAACCACGTCATCGATAGTGATTCGACCAACAAGATGCTGGTTACTATCAACAACGGGTGCAGAAACCCAATTACGACGTTCGAACAGACTGGCAATATCGGAAGCACTGGTTTCAACCGCGATCGCTTCGTCAGCATCTTCCATCACTTCGGAAACCGGAACATCGGGCTGAGTTGTTACTAGTGTGGTAAGCGATAGGTTACCGATCAGACGTTCTTCTTCATCAATAACATACAGAGCATCGGTTGCGTCGGGCAATTCGCCACGCATACGCATATAGCGCAATACAACGTCGACATCGACGTCGCCACGAATCGTGATTACGTCGGTATTCATGATCGCACCCGCTGAATCTTCTGGGTACGAAAGGGCGGTTTCTACTAATGCACGATCGACGGAGTCCATTTGAGAAAGGACTTCGCGAGAAACATCGTCGGGTAGGCTTCGAAGTACGTACGCGACGTCATCGGTTTCCATACCTTCTGTTGCTTCTGCCAAGGTTTCTGGTGCCATTTTCGACACAAGCGCATCTTTGACGTCTTCGTTTAGTTCATCAAGAATTTCACCGTAGTCTTCTGGATCGGTGAGTTGCCAGAGTACGTCACGACTTTTGCGAGGGGAGGCTTCTAAAAGGTGTGCAATATCTTCAGGTTCCATGTCCTGAAGTTGTCGACGTACGTGAACAAATCGGCCGTTTTCTAGGGCTTCGCTGACTTCTTGGAGGGTTTGGTGAGCTTGGTCGAATTCTAATTGCTCTGCCATATTTTCCTCCTATTTCATTATTCTAACAATGCTTGGAATAGTAACTTAATTCTGGGGCTTATTTAAATCATAAACTTAGCTAGAACTAAGATTTAATACTGGTTGGTTCGAAGTTTGAGTCTTCAGTGTTGTGAGTGACTCGTTTTCGCTACTCACCCTCATCAAACTTGTCTTCAATGAGGTGGCAAACAGCATCAAGTGCTTGTTGTGAATCGGTGCCTGTAGCTTGGATCGTGATGTGTTGCCCTTGCGCTGATTCCAGCATAAGCAAACCCATCACACTGTCTGCAGTTGCGATTTTATCTTCTTCGCTATGGATAGTGATAGTTGCATCAAAACTTTGGGCAAGCTCAACCAATTTTACGGCTGCTCTAGCGTGAAGACCCAAGCGATTTTGGATCAGTACAGTTCGAGTTAATTCCATGGTTAGCCCTGTTGGTGCTTCTCTAGGGAGGCATGTCTGATTTGAACTTGATGACCGAGTTGTTCGAAGTATTCACCAATTTTCTGAGTTAGATAAACTGAGCGGTGTTTGCCGCCAGTGCAACCAATCGCGACCGTTAGGTAACTGCGATTATTCTTCTCTAACATGGGTAACCACTGCTCAACAAAGCCTTGAATTTGTTGCTTGAGCTCAAGAACTTCAGCGTGTTTCTCTAGGAAAGAGTGAATTGGAGCATCAAGTCCCGTCAATGGTCGTAGTGCCGGTTCCCAGTGAGGGTTTGGCAGAAATCGAACATCAAACACATAATCGGCATCACTTGGTAGGCCGAACTTAAAGCCGAAAGACTGAAAAACGATAATGAGTTCTTGTTTTTCTTTGCCCTCAACTTTGAAACGAACCTGTTCACTCAATTCGTAGAGGTTACAGTCACTGCTATCAATCACAATGCTGGCTTGCTCTACAAGAGGAGTCAGAAGTGTTTTTTCTAAATCAATAGCTTGTTCAAGAGAGAGTTTTTCTTGGCCGATCGATAAAGGATGAATTCTGCGTGTTTCGCTGTAGCGCTTGAGTAGCGTCTGTTTACTCGCATCTAGAAATAAGACGTTTAGGTCTATATCTGTGGCGGCTTCTAGCTGGTCTAGCGTTTCTGTAACTAACTGAGGCTCTTTTGGTAGGTTACGAATATCAATGCTAACAGCGACGTTTTGATTGATCTCGCGTACCGATTCGACGAAGTCGTTGAGCAGGTTTACTGGTAGGTTATCAACACAGTAATACCCCAAGTCTTCAAGAACTCGTAGCGCAACACTTTTCCCGGCTCCTGACTGGCCACTAACAACGATTAATCGCATGTTATTACTCGCAAGTTGGCACTTGAATCATGATGTCGTAAAGCTCTTGATCGCTTTGAGCATTACGCAACTGTTTAAGAGTCTGCTTGTCGTTAAGTCGCTCTGCCATACAAGAAAGGGTTTTCAGATGCTCTTTACATTGTTCACTAGGAACAAGTAGAGCAAACAGTAGATCAACTGGGCGGTTATCGATAGCATCAAATTCGATTGGGTCTTGGCATTGTATTAATACAGCAATCGCTTTATCACTGACATTCATGCGTGCATGGGGAATCGCAATACCGTTACCGATACCTGTACTGCCCATTTTTTCACGGCTCAGCATGCACTCAAACAGTTCTGTTGAATCTTGACCGCAGCTTTC
Organism: Vibrio sp. 10N.222.49.A3; assembly: GCF_041475145.1. Lineage (NCBI taxonomy): Bacteria > Pseudomonadati > Pseudomonadota > Gammaproteobacteria > Vibrionales > Vibrionaceae > Vibrio > Vibrio sp. 10N.222.49.A3. The sequence goes on along the minus strand of NZ_JBFRVM010000020.1, from coordinate 53,616 downwards.
TGCTGCGATTTGACTGATCAGCTCAAGGGCTCTTTTTTTGCTTGTGCATTGGACTGCACTTTTAGTGCAGTCCAATGAAAGTACTTCGCTTAATTGCATGTTAGTGACTACTTAGTTTTTCTTTGTGCTTGTTGAGTTGGCGAACAAGTTTATCAACCAATGAATCAATCGCGGCATACATGCTTTCATCTGTTGCTGTCGCATGAATTTCCCCTTGATTTATATGCAGGGTAGCTTCTGCGATTTGATTGATTTTCTCAACTTTTAAAACAACTTGAACACTATTGATATGATCAAAGAAGCGCTCAAGTTTGTCGAATTTGGTGTGAACATAGTCTTGCATTGAATCGGTAAGATCAACGTGATGGCCTTGAATATTGATTTGCATAGACTTTCCTTTTCAGTTGGTTGCCAGGTTACAACTAAATTAATAGTTAACTAATCAATCGTTAATGAATAAAGAGCTAACTACTTTAGTTTATAGCAGGCGTTTACGCTGACTCGATGGGGCAATGCCCAGAGATTCACGGTATTTCGCTATGGTACGTCTAGCTACCTGAATTCCTTGGTCAGCCAGTAAAGCAGCAATCTTACTATCACTTAGAGGCTTTGCGGTATTTTCCGCTGCGACAAGCTTCTTAATGAGTGCGCGAATTGCTGTAGATGAACATTCACCGCCATTGTCAGTGCTGACATGGCTTGAGAAAAAGTACTTGAGTTCGAAGATGCCACGCGGTGTGTGCATGAATTTTTGAGTCGTCACACGAGAGATCGTGGATTCGTGCATATCAACAGCTAAAGCCACATCATTCAGTACCATCGGCTTCATGGCTTCTGCGCCATGTTCGAAGAAACCGCGTTGATGTTCAACAATACACCGAGCGACTTTTAGTAGTGTTTCATTTCGGCTCTCTAGACTTTTAATTAGCCATTTTGCTTCTTGCAAATTTGAGCGGATAAATTGGTTGTCAGCACTACTGCCTTTGCTACTAAGGGCCGCGTATTGTTGATTTACTTTTAGTTTTGGCACGCTATCTGGATTGATGGTGACCAACCATTTCCCAAGCTCTTTGAAGACGGATACGTCAGGAACCACATACTCAGTTTCGTCTGGCGTGATCTTGCTTCCAGGGCGAGGGTCCAGCTGTTGGATTAATTGCAAAACTTCGCGTAGTTCCGCTTCTTTCAACTTGGTCTCTTTGATAACCAGTTTGTAATCGCGATTGCCGAGTTGGTCGATATGGCTAGTAAGTACTAACTTAGCTTCGTTAAGCCAAGGGGTATCTTGTGGGAAGGTCGCCAATTGCAGTAACAAGCAATCTTGCAGATTCACAGAACCGACACCTAGCGGATCAAACTGCTGAATTCGTTTACGAACGGCTTCAATTTCATCAAGCTCGATCTCTTCGTTGTCGAAGTTCTCAAGGATGTCTTCACAAGATACGGTCAGGTAACCGCGGTCATCGATAGCATCAATTAGCGCAAAAGCTATGCTGCGGTCAGTTTCAGTAAATGGTGTTAAATCGAGTTGCCAGAGCAGGTAATCGTATAGACTTTGTGTAGTTTCGCCTTGATAAACGGGCATATCGTCATCAATCGCAATGCCAGTGTTACCTGTGTTTGCGCTGTAAACGTCTTCCCAAGTTGTATCGATTTCTAGTTCGTTGCCGATCTCTGATTTTTCGATCAAATCGGAGCTATCAGGTAAGTCTTGTTCTACTGTTTCAACTGTTTCTTTCTCGTCACTGCTAGGTTTTTCTTCCGATGTTGGCGTATCTTCATTGCCATCTTCGACATCGAGTAGTGGGTTCGATTCAAGTGCTTCTTGAATCTCTTGTTGCAAATCCAAAGTAGACAATTGCAACAAACGAATCGCTTGTTGCAATTGAGGAGTCATTGCTAACTGTTGGCCTAGCTTAAGTTGTAATGAGGGTTTCATTCAGTGTTACTTACCTAGTTATTATTCTAAGAACTCTCGATACTCTCTATCTAATCATAGACGGAATTGTTCGCCTAGATAAACTTGTTTAACTTGTTCGTTATTGAGAACATCTTCAGGAGTTCCCTCAGCTATTAGATGCCCTTGACTTACGATGTAAGCTTTTTCACACACGTCTAATGTTTCACGAACGTTGTGGTCGGTAATCAAAACGCCTAAGCCGCGATCACGTAAGTGAACAATGATTTTTTTGATATCGATAACCGATATAGGGTCAACACCGGCAAAAGGTTCGTCCAGGAGAATGAATTGAGGGTTTGCTGCTAGTGCGCGAGCAATCTCAACACGGCGACGCTCACCACCAGACAATGCCATACCATTACTCGCTCGAATATGTTGGATGTGAAACTCTTCGAGAAGATCTTCCAGCTTATCTTGACGTTGCGCGTTAGTCATCTCATCACGCGTTTGTAAAACAGCCATGATGTTGTCTTCAACTGACAATTTACGAAAAATGGATGCTTCTTGAGGAAGGTAACCGATACCAAGACGAGAGCGACTGTGCATTGGTAAGATACTGATGTCTCGGTCGTCAATGCTGATAGTACCTTCATCTCGCGCAACCAGACCCACTATCATATAGAAAGAGGTGGTTTTACCTGCACCGTTTGGGCCAAGTAGCCCTACGATCTGACCTGACTCTACTTGTAAGCTTACGTCTGTTACAACTTTACGTTTTCCGTAGGTCTTCGCTAGGTTCTTTGCTGTAAGGACTGCCATGATTACTTATTCACTTCCGCTGGTTGTAAAACCGTTGATACACGCTCACTGCTATCACTATCGGCAACCAACTTTTGAGAGGTGATCTGATAGGTAATCTTAGAGCCACGAATGATACTGCCATCTTGAGATAGCATCGCGTTCTTAGTCATGATCAATCTATCGGCAATCAGCTGGTAATGTAAATCGTCAGCTTCACCATAGAGTGTTTTCCCGTCGTCAGTAAGTTGAGAAAAGGTTGCGGGCTTTCCGAAACCTTGTATTTCTTCAATTTCACCGTTGACGGCATTACGTGTAACAATGACCTTATCGGCATTGATATTGATGCTACCTTGTTTAAGGTTCACATCGCCAAGAAAGGTTACTTGATTGCTTTTCATATCTAATTGCTGACTGTCTGAATCAATATAGACAGGCTGCTCGCTATCCGAAGATAGAGCATAGACATTAGACGCCGCAAGGGTCAAAGCCAATAAACTAAGGTGTGAGAGTTTCATATCTACCCTGAACAGAATTAAAGAGGGTCGCATTGTTGGTACCGAAGTTCCCTTTCATTGCTTGCCCCTCATTTTCAAAAAATGTACCGATCATATGGACCGGAGTGTCTGAATAAAAATCTCGGCTAGTCAGTTCAACAACCATTTTATCTGTGGTCATTGTATCGAAGCTAGCATCTGGCAACAGGTTTTTCGCCACAACATTGTCATAAAAAGTGATGACTTGATTTTCATCCATAATTGCGCGATCAGCGGTCACTCGCCATTCTATCGTATGCCCTTCACGGAATACTGAAAGAACAGGGTCTTGAAAGTGCGTATCGCCAACGACCGAGTAATGCTCTAGATAGGTCGATTCAACCTGATAGCTACGAATACCGCTTTCGCCATAACTAATATTATCAAGATTCTTGCCACTAAATGCAGGCAGTTCCAAGTTTGGATCTACTTGTATCGTCGAAGTTTGCTCTTTGTCGTACAAGTAATAGGCCGACCAAGAGGCAATAAAGATGAGTATTAAGTAGATAATACGATTAAAACTCATATGCTTAAACCTTTGTGCACGTCGAGTTCGTTTCTTGCTTGTAAAATAAGGTCGCAGACTTCACGTACTGCACCGTAACCGCCGTTAATGGTTGTTACGTAGTTGGCTCTTTGTGCAAGCAATGGGTGACCGTCTGCCACACATACCTTCAAGCCAACCTTTTCCATTACAGGCCAGTCGATTAAATCGTCTCCGATATAACCTGTGTTTTCAGGATTAACTGAAAGTTTATCGCAAATGTCTTGATAGGCTTTAACTTTATCATCCTGACCTTGATAAATTAGCTTAATACCGAGAGCGGTCATTCGATTCTCAACAATTTGAGATTTACGGCCAGTGATGATTGCGATTTCAACGCCCGCGTTCATCAACGATTTAATGCCGTAACCGTCGCGCGTATGGAAAGTTTTTAGCTCTTCACCATTGTTACCCATGTAGATGCGACCATCTGAGAACACGCCATCGACATCGCAAATAAGCAATTTGATCTCTTTTGCTACGGCAAACACTTCTGAATCTACCGTGCCGTATAGAGTTTCGACTGTTTGTGACATTACATTACTCCTGCTTTCAGTAAGTCATGCATATTTAAAGCGCCTACTAATTTGCCACTATCACACAACATCAAGCCATTGATGCTCTTAGCTTGCATCAAATTTAAGCCCTCAACTGCGAGCATGTTTGGTTCTGCTACCGTTGGGTTCAGTGTCATTACATCGCCGATCTGCGTGCTATGAATATCAATACGTTTATCTAAGATACGGCGTAAATCACCATCGGTAAAAATGCCCTTCATTTGGCCATCTTCACCGACGATTGCCGTCATACCCAAGCCTTTTTGAGATATCTCTAACAGGGCATCTCGAACTAGTGCATCCGGAGCAACAATTGGGAGTGAATCACCGGTGTGCATGATGTCGTCTAGTTTCAACAGCAGTTGACGGCCCAAAGCACCACCAGGATGAGACAGTGCAAAATCTTGAGCGGTAAAACCTCTTGCCTGTAAAAGTGCAACGGCTAATGCATCACCCATAACCAAAGTAGCGGTAGTACTGGTTGTTGGTGCTAAACCTAGGGGACACGCTTCTTCGGGTACTGAAATCTGTAAATGAATATCAGATAAGGTCGCCATGTTTGATGCCGGCTTGCCAGTCATGCTGATAATCTTAATGTTTAAACGCTTTAATACTGGGAATAGGCTGAGGATTTCTCCTGATTCACCTGAGTTGGATATTGCTATCACAATATCGCCAGGTTCGATCATTCCCAAATCACCATGCGCTGCTTCACCTGGGTGTACAAAGAAAGCCGATGTACCAGTGCTTGCCAGTGTAGCTGCTATTTTGTTACCAATGTGGCCTGATTTGCCCATGCCCATCACTACGACTTTGCCTTTGTTGTTCAGGATTAGGTCGCAAGCTTTGCTAAAATCATCATTAAAATATTGGTCTAATTGCGTGAGACCTGCAACTTCAGTTTCCAAAACTTGTTTTGCAACGCTGCAATAATCAAATGGCTGAGACATCAAATACTCCAAGTACGGGAAGTTAAATCAACAATTAAGCTGACATGTTCATTAGTAGGTAACTTTGATACGCCACAAACGTCACGATTAACACGCCGCCTTCGATACGATTCACGCTACGAGATTTTCCTAGTGCCATGATAACAAGGAGTAGTGATACGCCTAGCATCACCCAGAAGTCACGACCCATTGCAAACTCGCTCAAGATGGAAGGGTTTAGGATGCCTGGGATACCCATCACGGCAAGGATGTTGAATACGTTTGAGCCAATGATATTACCCACAGCCATATCATCTTCACCTTTCATAACACCAGCTAGTGATGCTGCAAGTTCAGGTAAACTTGTGCCAACGGCAATAATGGTTAAACCAATCACAAGGTCGCTCATACCAAAGAACTTCGCGATTACAACCGCGTTGTCAACCAACATGTTGGCCGCTAGAGGTAGAATAATCAGGCCAACCACCACCCACATTGCGGCTTTGGGGTTGCTCACGCCTTCAGGAACTTCAGATTCTTGTTCGTCAAGAAAGGCATCACCGTTCTTTTTCTCACTACGGCTGATTTGCAGCATCGCAAATAAGAAAGCGGCAAAAAGAACAAACAACAACACACCTTCATAGAAACCTAAGTGATTATCCCAAAGCAGTGCGCCCGCTAATAGAGTGACACCTATCATTAAAGGTAGTTCACGACGAATCACACCAGAGCTAATCGATAATGGCTTGATAAGGGCTGTAATACCTAAAATCAGCGCGATGTTAGCGATGTTTGAGCCTAATACATTACCTACCGCCGTATCTGTTTTACCATCAAGGGCTGCTGTAGCAGAAACCATCATTTCAGGAGCTGAAGATCCCATTGCTAAGATTGTCATACCGATAACTAGTGGTGAAATACCGAAGTTGCGAGCAAGAGCAGCGGCACCGTAGACCAGCTTATCTGCACTCCACACCAAAAAACCTAGACCGATAATAAGAAACGCAATCGCTTCAAGCATGATGATTCCTAAAAATTAATAAAAAACGGAGAATTAACCGCTAATTTTGACTTGTTGCTAGATAAAAGGGAAGTCACTCGACAAATTAATTGCTAGTTAGTGGTAAAGAAATGTTGATGAGGAATGAATTTCTCAATGCTTTCAAATCCCTGCCTTTGTTTTCTGTTTTTAATAATTAATTGAACAGCGCTTTTAATTCTAAAGTAGACTCATTACTATTGCAGCCATAATTGGCGTTTTTAAAGCAAGGAAACAACAAAAGTATGTTGAACACTGAGCTTGTGAAAGTTAAGAATCTCAGCTTCTCACGCGGTGAACGAATTATCTTTGATGACATCAGTTTAGAAGTTCCTCAAGGAAAAATAACCGCGATCATGGGGCCGTCAGGGATCGGTAAAACAACCTTATTACGTCTGATTGGTGGACAATTACCACCAGATGAAGGTGAAATTTGGTTTGATGGCGACAACATCCCTGCATTGCCACGTCGAAAGCTATATCAAGCACGTAAGAAAATGAGCATGCTTTTCCAATCGGGGGCACTTTTCACGGATCTGAATGTCTTTGATAATGTGGCGTTTCCTTTGCGAGAGCACACTGAACTTAACGAAAAATTCATTCGTACCATTGTATTGCTTAAGCTTGAGGCGGTAGGGTTGCGAGGCGCGGCGCAATTAATGCCGAGTGAGTTGTCTGGTGGTATGGCGAGACGAGCGGCGTTGGCCCGTGCGATCGCATTGGACCCAGAACTTATTATGTATGATGAGCCTTTTGTTGGCCAAGATCCAATCACCATGGGTGTTTTGGTTGAGTTGATTCGTAACCTCAATCAAGCCTTGGGTTTAACCTCTATTATCGTTTCTCATGATGTCCCTGAGGTGATGAGCATTGCTGATTGGGTTTATTTGATGGCTGATGGGAAAATTATTGCTGCAGGTTCTCCTGATGAGTTGTACAACAACAGCGATCCAAGAGTGCAGCAATTTTTGCAAGGTGAATCGGATGGCCCTGTGCCATTTAGGTTTCCTGCAAATAGCTTAGAAAAGGATTTGTTTGAATATGATTGCTAAAACTATTGCGGGTGTCGGTAAGCGCGCACTTGCGATCTGTGAGTCATTTGGTCGAGCAAGCCTAATGCTATTTGGGGCTTTGTTTGGCATCCCGAAACTAAAAAACTTCCCTCTATTAGTTAAACAATTTTATAGCGTTGGCGTTCAGTCATTGGCTATCATTTTAGTTTCAGGCTTGTTTATTGGCATGGTACTCAGTCTGCAGGGCTATGTCGTATTAATCGACTATGGCGCAGAGGGTAACCTTGGGCAAATGGTCGCGCTCTCGTTGTTACGGGAATTGGGCCCTGTGGTGACAGCACTTCTGTTTGCTGGTCGTGCGGGTTCAGCATTAACGGCTGAGATCGGCTTAATGAAAGCTACTGAACAGATCTCTAGCCTTGAGATGATGGCGGTTGATCCTCTTAAACGCATTATTGCGCCACGTCTCTGGGCCGGCCTTATTTCTATGCCACTGCTCGCTATGATTTTTATGGCGGTCGGGATTTGGGGTGCTCAGTTAGTCGGTGTGGATTGGAAAGGTATTGACCACGGCAGTTTCTGGTCTGCGATGCAGTCTTCCGTTGAGCTTGGCCGTGATATTGGTAACAGTATGATCAAATGCATGGTCTTCGCTATCACCGTAACTTGGATCGCACTTTTTAATGGTTATGATGCAGTACCGACATCCGAAGGTATTAGTCAGGCAACCACACGCACAGTAGTACACTCTTCTCTAGCGGTATTAGGGCTAGATTTTGTTCTTACCGCATTGATGTTTGGGAATTAATCATGCAACAAACTCGAAAATTAGAATTATGGGTCGGCACCTTTGTTATTGCCGGAATTTGCGCAATCTTAATCATGATCTTTCAAGTCGCTGACGTAAAAGGTCTCGGTTCAAACCATACTTACAACTTAAAAGCGACCTTTGACAATATTGGCAGCCTAAAGGTTCGCTCACCAGTAAAGGTGGGGGGCGTCGTTGTTGGTCGAGTTCAAAGTATTGAACTTGATACTGAGAGCTACCTTCCTGTGGTTGAACTGTCTATTGATGCGAAGTACTCACAATTTCCTGATACCTCTAGTGCTCAAATCTTAACGTCGGGCTTGATCGGTGAGCAGTACATCAGCTTAGTTCCAGGCTTCATCTTTGAAGATGAAGAGATGTTGGTTGATGGTGATTCTATCGAAGACACCAAGTCGGCATTAGTATTAGAAGATTTGATTGGCCAAGTGCTGTATAGCGTCGGTGGCTCTGATAATAGCGAAGCTAAGGAGTAGGCTCATGTTAAAGACTAATTACTTATTGAAAAGACTGCTTCTGACAGCTGTCGCTTTGCTGATGTCGACTCCAGCTTTTTCGGCAAAACCGATTGACCGAACTCAGCCTTATCAGATGATGACTCAAGTTGCAGAAGAGGCTTTCGCCCGTTTGAAGAACGAGCAAGAGAATATCCAACAAGATCCTGAGTTACTGAAGGTCATCGTGGAAGAAGAGTTGATGCCTTATGTGAATGCTCAATATGCGGCGCTGAAGTTGCTAGGGCCGAACTTGAAAGGTGCTGACAGAGGAGACGTGCGCGTATTTATTGATGCATTTCGTAAATATCTCGTTTCTTCTTATGCTCAAGTGTTAACTCAATATACAGATCAGACGATTAAATTTGGTCCAGAACCAACAATTAAAACAGATAGCCGTATTACCAGTATTAAGGTTGATATCATTGATACGCCTCGACCAAACATTAACCTTGAGTTTAAACTGCGCAAAGATAAGAAGTCAGGTGAGTGGAAGGCATTTGACATGGTTGCCGAAGGTATAAGCCTGCTATCAAGTAAGAAGTCTGAGTGGAACACTAAGATTCGTCAAGAAGGCATCTTACAAGTAGCTGACGAACTCGAGAAACTGGCTTCTCAACCGATTCGTTTTGAGAGTAATAAATAATGAGCCATTCTCAATGGCAAGCGCTAAGCTCTAAAGAATATCAACTTCTTGGTGATATAGATCGAGATAGTGTACCTGCAATCTGGCGTATATTGGAAAAGTGGCAAACGACAGAATCGAGCGTTGAAATTGACCTTAGCCATATAAATCGAGTCGATTCAGCAGGAATGGTGATGCTAATTCACTTATTAGAGCATGCAAAAAATCAAAACTGTCATATAATGCTCAGTTTCGTGCCAGAACAATTACGAACGTTGTTCCAATTGAACAATATCCAGCCAATGATGGCAGAACACATAAAAAATTAGGCAGGAGCTATTTGTGGACAGCACAAAAGTACAAGAATTATTAGCAGAGGCTCTGAACCTTCAGGAAATTATCGTGAAGGGTGAAGGCAGTCATTACGAAGTTGTTGCGGTTGATCCATGTTTTGACGGCATGAATCGAGTTAAGAAGCAGCAACTAATCTACGGCCCACTAATGGAATACATTCAACGCAATGATATCCATGCTCTTTCTATTAAGGCTTTCACGCCTGAAGAGTGGGAACGTGATAAGAAACTGATGTCACTTTAAGGTTTATGATGGAAAAGTTTCGAGTTATTGGATCGGATAAGCCGCTAAGCGGTGAAGTGACGATCTCAGGCGCAAAAAATGCAGCCCTACCAATCCTATTTGCTTCAATTCTAGCTGAAGAGCCGGTTGAAGTGAGTAATGTTCCTCACCTACGTGACATCGATACTACGATGGAATTGCTTAAGCGTTTAGGCGCAAAAGTATCACGCAACGGTAGTGTTCATGTTGATGGCAGCGAAATTAATGAATTTTGTGCACCTTACGATTTAGTAAAAACAATGCGCGCTTCTATCTGGGCTTTAGGTCCTTTAGTCGCTCGTTTTGGTGAAGGCCAAGTGTCACTTCCGGGCGGTTGTGCAATTGGTGCTCGACCTGTTGATTTACATATCCATGGCCTAGAGCAACTAGGTGCGACTATTAAGTTGGAAGATGGTTATGTAAAAGCAAGTGTTGACGGCCGTTTGAAAGGCGCGCACATCGTGATGGATAAAGTAAGTGTGGGTGCCACCATTACTATCATGTGTGCAGCAACGCTAGCGGAAGGTACAACTGTGTTAGATAACTCAGCGCGTGAGCCTGAGATTGTTGATACGGCTGATTTCCTAAACAAACTAGGTGCTAAAATTTCTGGCGCAGGTACAGATACTATTACTATCGAAGGCGTTGAACGTCTTGGTGGTGGCCAACACTCTGTGGTTGCAGACCGTATTGAAACGGGTACCTTCCTTGTTGCTGCTGCGGTTTCTGGCGGTAAAGTGGTTTGTCGCAACACCAACGCTCATCTTCTTGAAGCTGCATTAGCGAAGCTTGAAGAAGCGGGAGCGAAGGTTGAAACGGGCGAAGGTTGGATCAGCCTTGATATGACTGATCGTGAGTTGAAAGCGGTGAAAATCGTAACGGCACCTCACCCAGGCTTCCCAACCGACATGCAAGCACAGTTTACCCTGCTTAACATGATGGCGAAGGGCAGTGGTGTTATCACTGAGACTATCTTTGAAAACCGCTTTATGCACATTCCTGAACTACAGCGAATGGGAGCAAAAGCCGAGATCGAAGGTAACACGGCTATCTGTGGTGACACGGATAAATTGAGTGGCGCTCAAGTAATGGCTACGGATCTTCGTGCATCTGCGAGCCTTGTTATTGCTGGTTGTATCGCTCAAGGTGAAACCATCGTTGACCGTATTTATCACATCGATCGTGGCTACGATAAGATTGAAGATAAACTGTCAGCCTTAGGCGCAAACATTACACGATTTAGTGAGTCGAACTAACTTAGGTTAGTGGATTCATGAATCAGTAAGATGAAAACATAAAAGTCGGAACCTTGGTTTCGGCTTTTTTATAGTTGTATTTACCGCAAGTGAGTCTATTGCCCATTGTTGTGCGAATAGATGAATCAACTTGGTGGTTGTGAGGAACAAAATGATAGCAATATTACGTATTTTCGCAGTGGCGATATTTGCGATTCTTATGTTTGTATTTGGGTGTGGTTACTGTTTACTCAGCCCACGCAACCCGAAACACGTATTTACCTTTGGCCGCTATTTCGGTCGCATGTCGAAAATCTTTGGCATGAAGTTAGAGCTTCGTATCCCAGAAGATGCTTACTCTCGTGGCCAACACGTTTACGTTGCAAACCACCAAAACAGCTGGGATCTATTTACGATTTCATCAGCAGTAACGCCAAAAGTTGTGACGGTTGGTAAGAAAAGCCTAGTGTGGATGCCTCTATTTGGTCAGCTGTACTGGTTGACGGGTAATATTCTAATTGACCGAGCTAACCGCAGCAAAGCGGTAGGTACTATCGATCAAGTGGTTACTAGCCTTAAAGAGAGTGATGTTTCAGTATGGATGTTCCCTGAGGGGACTCGTTCTCGTGGTCGTGGTTTGTTGCCATTCAAAACGGGTGCTTTCCATGCTGCGATTGGCGCTGGCTTACCTATTATCCCTATCGTGTGTAGCTCAACAGGTGGCGTGAAGCTGAACCGTTGGAACAATGGTCATGTGATTGTTGAAATGCTGCCACCAATCAGCACTGAAGATTACGATAAGTCTAATGTTCGTCAACTGGCTAACCTAGCTCGTGAGCAGATGGCTGCGAAGCTTGAAGAGTTAGACAAAGAAGTGGTTGAGCTTAATAAGAAGTAATCATCTAAGCGAAACGATGAACAAGAAAAAAGGTTGCCAATTGGGCAACCTTTTTTGTATCTGATAAACGCTCAGTATTATGCCAACTTGTTTACTAGAAACCGTTTATTCTAGATATTAAAACCTATTTGCGAACCGCAATAGCTTCGATCTCGATACCTACATCTTTTGGCAGACGCGCTACTTCAACACATGAACGTGCAGGGTAGTTTGCAACACCGTGCTCATCAAAGAACTTACCGTAAACTTCGTTTACTGTGCCGAAGTCGTTTAGGTCTTTAACGAATACCGTTAGTTTTACGATGTCTTTTACAGTCAGGCCAGAAGCTTCAACAACCGCTTGAACGTTGTCTAGAGATTGGCGAGCTTGCTCTGCGATATCAGCAGATACTTCACCAGTTGCTGGGTTTACTGGGATTTGACCAGAAGTCAGAACCATATTGCCAAGGTCAACACCTTGTACGTATGGGCCGATTGCAGCTGGAGCAGATTCTGTGTGAAGTACTTTAGTCATTGGTTATTCCGTCAGTTATTGGATAAAAAGCAATTTTTAGTGTGCCTTCAAACTCAGGATAGGTAAAGAGCAAAATACCCCGTACAGGCGAGGTATTGAATAGTTTTTGCGTTCGATCGGCGTTGCCGTATGACGTTATCTTTCTGTCACGATCTCACGAGAGAATACTTTTTCGCAGTACTTACACTTCAATCGAATATCTTCTTTCTTTTCAAAGATCTTAAAGCTGCTTTCTACGGGCTCATTGTGAGTAATACAGTTGGTGTTTGGACACTCAAACACATCATTGATTTGCTCAGGAAGTTCTAGTGGTAGCTTCTTAACCACTTCGTAATCTTCGATTTGGTTTACCGTTGCGTGAGGTGCGTAAAGTGCTAACTTGCTCGCCTGTTCTTCAGTGATAAAAACATTCTCTATCTTGAGTAAGTCTTTGCCACCTAGAGCAGAAGATGGCAGGTTTAGGCCAATCGTTACTCGCTGATTTGAGTTATGCATGTCGAACAGTTTGAGTACCTTGATCCCGATGTTGGCTGGGATATGGTCGATAACCGTTCCGTTCTTGATTGCTTCAACTTTTAATTGAGTCTCTTTAGACATGATATCTCTCCTCTACAGCGTTTCGTTAAGAACAAGGGCTAGCAGTGCTTCACGTGCGTAAACACCGTTCTCTGCTTGCTGGAAGTAGTAAGCGTAAGGTGTTTTATCGACATCGACAGTAATTTCATCAACACGAGGAAGAGGGTGAAGAACCTTTAGGTTATCACGTGCATTTTCCAGCATCGGAGCAGTCAGGATGTACGCTGATTTGATGTGCGCGTATTCCGATTCATCAAAACGTTCTTTTTGAACTCGAGTCATGTACAGAACATCCAACTCTGGAATCACATCTTCCATGTCTGTCAGCAGTTGATACTTGATACCCGCTTCATCAAGTTCTTCGCAAATGTAGTCTGGCATCGCCAGTGCTTCAGGTGCTACGAAGTAGAAACAGATGTTATCGAACTTCGCTAGCGCTTGAGTCAACGAGTGAACCGTACGGCCGTACTTAAGGTCACCAACGAATGCAACGTTGAGGTTGTCTAGGCGAACTTGAGTTTCGGCGATAGAGAACAGGTCTAATAGCGTTTGTGTTGGGTGTTGGTTTGCGCCGTCACCTGCGTTAATAACCGGTACACCGTTAGAAAACTCAGAAGCCAGACGCGCAGCACCTTCTTGAGGATGACGCATTACGTAAGCATCAACGTATGAAGAGATAACCTGTACCGAGTCTGCTAGCGTTTCGCCTTTCTTCGCCAGTGACGTGTTACCACCACTGTCGAAACCAATCACATCACCACCGATGCGTTGAATAGCCGTTTCAAAAGAGAGACGAGTTCGCGTTGAAGGTTCGAAGAAGCAGCTGGCAACAACTTTGTTCTTGATGAGTTCTGGGTTTGGTTCAGCCTTTAGCTGACCTGCCGTTTGAACAATTAATTCTAGCTCTTCACGAGAAAGCTCTGGAATTGAGATGATGTGCTTTTGATAGAGCGTATTCGCCATGATCTTCTTCCCCACAATAATGTATTGGCCATAAAAAAGCCCCCCATAATGGGAGGCTTTAAAAAAGTGCTGAAAAGCAGAATAGACGGCCTGGCAAGCATGCTAGCTTGCGAGCAATATTTGGTGTTTTCACAATTTTATTATGTGTTTTCACAATATCATTATGTTTTATCACAACATTGCTTGGCGTCATTTTCACTACTCTCAGACAAATTGCCGAGAATTATACGCTTTCAATTTGTGAGCGCAAGCGATTACATCAAGCTTTTGTTTACTTTCAGTATTCGCTATTGGCCCAGAGTCGCAACCATTACCGCTTTGATGGTATGCATGCGATTCTCTGCTTCATCAAATACAATTGAGTAATCCGATTCAAAGACTTCGTCAGTGACTTCTAAGCCGTTCATTCCATATTTGTCTGCAACTTGCTGGCCGATCACGGTTTCATTGTTGTGGAAAGCGGGCAGGCAATGCATGAATTTCACTTGAGGGTTACCTGTGAGCTTAATGACATTCATATTCACTTGGTAAGGTGTCATTACAGCAACACGTTCGTCCCAAGCTTCTGGCGCTTCACCCATAGAAACCCAAACATCGGTATAAAGGAAATCACAGCCTTTCACACCTTCGGCAACGTCTTCTGTCAGCGTGATTTTTGCACCTGTACTTTGCGCGATAGCTTGGCACTCTTCGACAAGGTGCTCTTCTGGCCAAAATGCTTTTGGCGCGACAAGGCGAATATCCATGCCCATTTTCGCGGCACCCACTAACAGAGAGTTACCCATGTTATTACGTGCATCACCAAGGTAAGCAAAGCTGATTTGGTGCAGATGTTTACCACGACCATGCTCAAGCATAGTGAGGAAATCAGCCAAGATCTGAGTAGGGTGGAACTCATCGGTTAAGCCATTCCAAACCGGTACACCAGCATAAGCGCCTAGGTCTTCGACAATGCTTTGGCCAAACCCTCGGTATTCAATGCCATCGTACATGCGACCTAATACACGCGCCGTATCTTTCATTGATTCTTTCTGACCAATCTGAGAACCAGAAGGGCCTAAATAAGAGACTTGAGCGCCTTGATCAAAAGCAGCTACCTCAAAAGCACATCGAGTTCGAGTGGATGCTTTTTCAAAGATCAAAGCGATGTTTTTACCGTTAAGCTTTTTCTGCTCTGTACCTGCATACTTAGCTTTTTTAAGGTCGGCAGACAGGTCGAGTAAAAACTGAATCTCTTTAGGAGTAAAGTCGAGAAGTTTTAGAAAGTTACGATTGCGAAGATTAAAGGCCATCTCTCGCTCCTTGCGTATATAGGATCAATGAAGAACTCAGTTAAACATAAAAATGCTATATTTGTGAATATTTATTTTATTAATTTGATAAAAAAGGCCAGTACAATGGTACTGGCCTAGATAAGTTAGTGTGTTCGCTTTATTGAGTTTTGTGGCTTAGATACCGTCTCTTTCGATAGGACAACTCATACAGCGAGCGCCACCTCGGCCACGACCTAGCTCATTGCCCGGAATCGTCAGAACTTCGATACCTGCTTTGTCGTATTTTTCATTGGTGTAAACATTACGCTCATAGCCGATAACCGTACCCGGTTTCACCGTCAGTACGTTGTTAGCGTCATTCCACTGCTCACGTTCAGCTTCGTAGTTATCACCACCGGTTGTGATGATCTTCAGTTGATCGAGATCCAGTGCGCCTTCAATCGCTGTTAGGTAGTTTTCAGCTTTCTCTACTCGCATTTCGCCATTTTCTTTTGGCGTTAAGCGCCAAGTATCTAGGTCTTTACGAACGATCTCTGGATAGACTGAGAATGTGTCGATATCCATGTGTGTCATTACCGTATCAAGGTGCATACAAGAGCGGTGCTTCGGTAAATCAATCGCAATCACTTCTTTAGCTTGACCGGACTTGAATAAACTCGCAGCTAGGTTTTCGACACCTTGTGGCTTGGTACGCTCCGAAATACCGATAAGAACAGCGCCTTTACCGATAACCAGTACATCTCCACCTTCAATATTGGCGTTGTCGTAATGAAGATCTTCATCACCGAAGTACTTAATGAAATCTTGCCCTGCGAATACAGGGTGCCAGCGATATATTGCTCGCAAGTGATTCGTTTCTCGTTGACGAGCAGGCATCATCATCGGGTTAAGAGAGACACCGCCATAAACCCAGCAAGAAGTATCGCGGGTAAATAGATGGTTAGGTAGCGGCTCAATAACGAAATCAAGTGGGCGGTGCATCTTCGGTAGCATTGAAGAAGATTTAATAGGAAGCTCAGAGTAGGCTAAACCACCAAGTAGGATCGTAGCCAAGTGCTCATTGTCCATTTGAGCAAGGTACTCTCTTAAATCACGCGCGAATGTAGGGCCGTAACGGAAATCAGAGATTTGAGTATTAAGCAGCCACTCACGAGCTTGTGCTACAGCGAGTGTCTCAACCAGTAGGTCATGCAGTAATAACACTTCAACGTCTTGGTCACGAAGTGTTGTCGCAAAGGCGTCATGTTCTTCACCTGCTGCTTCTACTGCAAGTACATCATCAAAGAGTAGCTCATGACAGTTAGAAGGGGTGAGGTGGGTGAGTGCCCTTTCAGGCCTATTTAGGAGAACTCGTCTTAATTGACCGACTTCGGAGCCAACGTACAGCTTACTCATTTTGCATCCTTACTATTAATCCAGCGTCTATTTATGACAAGCTTGTTCGTAATATGCAAGTTTTGAAACTTGTGTAAAGGTTATGTTATTTTGATATTTTTGGTTTTAAATGCTGAGTTATTTGGGATTGTTAATATTAAAATCCAACTGAAAGGCTGAGTTTTGGAATAAACTTTTTGCGGATCTATGCTTCAATTTCAATGATTCGATAATCCACTTTGCTTGGTGAACGTGATTTTTCATTCAAAATTTATGCAGTTACTTACTTATAAGTGAGGTTTTATGCATCGAAGAAGTGATCGGCAGTATGCATCTGATATGACTAACCACTCAATTTTGAAGGAGTAAGGCTAAAAGTAACAATAAAAATGAAATGCTAAAACACACGATGGTTAATAATATGTTGAAAATTTGTTTCTGTGATTTTGATTTCACTTTTTAATTGATATTCCTTCTGTTATCTAGCGATAAACTTGCTCTTCTACACCTGATCTAGGTGGCTTTTCTAGACGATCCGTGCCATATTTCGTGGCAATCAAATTTGATCTTTTCATAGTCAACACTCTGGAGCAGACACATGTCTCACGAAGATGAATATCTATCAGTAGCGGAATTAATTGAATTTCAAAAAGGCGAGACTCGCGATATCATTGAAGCACTAATCGAAGATGGTAGCGATCCTGAAGCTCTATACGATATCGAGCATCACCTATTCGCTGAAGATTTCGCAGTACTTGAGAAAGCCGTTGTTGAAGCATTCAAAATGGGCTTTGAAGTGCTTGAAGCTGAAGAGACAGAAGACGAAGATGGCAACAAGTTACTTTGTTGTGATGCAACGATGCAGTGTACTCTGAACGCAGAAGCGATTGATGAGCAAGTTGAAAAGCTTGTAAATCTTGCAGAGAAGTTTGACATTATCTACGACGGTTGGGGCACTTACTACGAAGGTGAGGATGCTATCTACCCTGACGAAGATGATGAAGACGAAGAGTAATCTCTCCCAGTTTTAAAAAATGCCAGCCTTGAGCTGGCATTTTTTTGTCCTCAGAAAAATAAATGTCTTTATATGCATTCATTCATTATAATGCGGTCAAAATTGATCTAGCTCAAGGAATGACATGCGGCTACCTCTCGATGGTCTTTGGCAAGTTTCGCCACTGACGGATCTCTCTATCCCACAAGATGACATTACCTTTCCTGCTCCGTTAAGCTCAAAGCTCCCTAATAGCTTGAGTGAAGAGGAAATCGCAGAGCAAGAATGGCACCTGATGCATGACATCGAAGTGGATGATGCCATGTTGGCGTGCCCATTTGTTGAGTTAGTCGTCGCAGGCGTTGACTACTTTGCAGAAGTGCGACTCAATGGCGTTGCCGTGTTTGACTGTGATGGCAGCGAAGCCGAATATCGCAAGGACATTCGTCCTTATATGCAGCCTGGTCGAAATCGTTTTGAGATCCTTTTCCTTGAAGAAGAGGAATGCCTGTTGCTTGAAGAGGATATGGATGACTCTACCCCTTCACAGGTCGTCACTAAATCAGATTCTCGTATCGGAATCTGGCAAGCTCCATATCTGCAGTTCGTTCGTAACGTCAAGCTTGAGCAAGTCGTCACCGAGCAAATCTGGCATCACGGTGGTGGCTGTGAGTTTAAAGTAGATGTTATCTATCAAACGCTAAAGCCAGGGTTAATATCGGCATCAATCAAGTTTAATGGTATGACTCTCGTGATGCCGATTGATGTGCGAGCAGAGCATACGGGTGTTGTGTTTCAGGTTGAGGCTCCAATGGTATTTAACCTTGAGAAGCCCAACCCTAAGCATTTATATCAGTTAGAAGTGGAACTCGATGGGCAAAAAGAGAGTTCTTTCGTAGCCTTGAATCCAGCCTCTTGCGTGAGTAATTTTTTGCGTAGTTAGCGGTTATTTAATTAGCCCGTTACGTAATGAATCAATTTGTTCACTCGCTTGTCATCTAATGAACTGCCGACGCTCACCCTATTTCCAAAACACATTATAGCGTTTTGGCCATGGCAACCTCACAAGCGTCATGGCCTGTTTCTCCCCAAGCTGAATCAAGGTGTTCAAAGCCCAATTTTTCGTAAAGTTTAACGGCGGCATTAAGGCATTCGGTCGTTTCCAGATACATATGTTGATAACCCAGTTCCTTAGCTTTCTCCATCGACATATTAACCAACTTCTTCGCTAAGCCTTTGCCTCTGGTTTCTGGCAAGAAGTACATCTTTTGCAGTTCACAGACTTCTGGCATACCTGCTAATGGTGCAAATCCACCACCACCGACAACCTTTCCATCAAGTTCAATCACCCAATACTGAGATCTTTCATTGTTATAAACACTGAACATATCTTCTAAGGTGGGATCTGCCACACCATAACCTTTATCTTCAGTTAGCCCGTTTTCATAAGAGACTTGGCGAATCACATTGGCCACTACGATGTTGTCCTGCTGTTGTAGGGGGCGAACCACCACATCTATTGAAGCGTGGCTTTGTTGCAGTGCTTTAAGGTAGTGCTCGATTCCCCCCGAAACTTGTTGAGTTTCCGCTTCCGTTAAACGCTCAAGTACCGAGTCATAAAATTGATTTTGTTGATTGTGAAGTTTGGCAAGAGTGTTTTTCCCTTGCTCTGTTACTGAAGCCACAACACTGCGCTTATCGTTGGGGTGTGGTGAGGTTTGAATTAACGAGTTCTTCGCTAGATTGTTGACTGCTCTACTGGCGTTGGACTTATCAATATTGAGCTTATCCGCTAATTGGTTCACGGTTAATGGCTGCTGTTCTAGTTCAATCAGTGTATGAGCTTGAATCGGAGGTAGGGCAATAACACCACAATCTTTGTCGAGCATTCCAAGCTGTCGAACGAGTTGACGTGATAATTCTCTAAGTTGTGCTGAAGTCATGTTGCCTCTCAATATGGTTGCGATGTACAACTATAATTTAATTGCGAATCGCAACCATGTCAACGGTAAACTGTTTAGGTTAAGCATGTTGGTGCAAACAAAACAGTGGTTGTGCTGCTTGGCTTTCCGCTTTTCGTAACCAAACTTTCTCATGGAAGTAGTAAGCCACGGTGTTCAAAGCAGGTTCTAACGTTGCCATCACACCACCAACAAAGGCATCGCCAGTCAATAAGTAGACAACAGTAAAGGCAACACTAAAGTGGATAGTAGCGAAGCTTGCTGTTTTTAACTTTGTCATCCACTGACGAGCTTTAAGCGCTGGAACTTGAGCCCACGCCTTTTCATGAAAATAGAAGGCGACGGTATTCACAGAAGGCTCAATCATAGCGATTAAGCTACCAATTAAGATGTCGCCAGTTAGTACGTAAGCGACACTAAATGCGATAGTAAAATGTAATGCAGCAAAGGTTAGTGTCTTTTTCATGATAATTACTCAGTCGTTGTGTTGTTTCGATAGAACTATTATTGAGAATTATTATCATTAAATCTAATGGGAAGGAGAGATTAATTTGATAGATGAAACCTATCAATAAATAAGTGACTGACGATAAGACTTGGAGTGAGAGGCATAAAAAAAGGTTGGTCACGAAGACCAACCTTTCTATTTAGAGCGAGAAGTTCGAAGTCTTCTCGTTCACTCACCTTTAAAGCGCAGCGATGGTCGCTTTTTGCTCTTCAAGCTTAACAAGAGTTTCTTGGTAGCCTTCAAGCTTTTCACGCTCTTTCGCGATAACCGCTTCAGGTGCTTTAGCAACGAAACCTTCGTTACCTAGCTTACCTTCGATACGCTTAATCTCACCGTGAGTCTTCGCTACTTCTTTATCTAGACGAGCAAGCTCAGCATCTTTGTCGATAAGACCAGCCATTGGGATCATCAGCTCAGATTTGCCAACTAACTTAGTTGCACAAGCCGGAGTTGCTTCGCCATCTGCTAGAACTTTAATATCGTCTAGCTTAGCTAGAGAAGTAAGAACGATCTTGTTTGCTTCGATACGAGCTGCATCTTTCTCATCAGCGACTTTGATCATTACTTCTAAGCCTTGGCTTGGGGCAATGTCGTATTCCGCACGTAGGTTACGGATAGCAGTGATGAAAGTTTTAACCCACTCGATATCGTCAACGATCTCAGCATTGAAGTTAGCTTCATTAAACTGAGGAAGCGCTTGAGTCATGATGGTCTCGCCTTCAACGCCGTCTACTAGCGGCTTAACGCTTTGCCAGATAGATTCAGTAATGTAAGGAAGAACAGGGTGTGCAAGACGCAGAGTCTTCTCTAGAACCGTGATAAGCGTGTAACGAGTCGCTTGTTGTTGAGCTTCCGTACCTTTCCAAAGAACAGGTTTAGTTAGCTCTAGGTACCAGTCACAGAATTGGTTCCAGATGAATTCGTAAAGCGTGTTTGCTGCCATGTCTAGACGGTAGTTGTCTAGGTGAGCGTTAAACTCTTTCGCTGCAACTTCAAACTGAGATTCAATCCACTTGTCTGCTAGAGAGAATTCCATGTTTGCACGGTCTTCAACAGACAGTGACATGCCACAATCGTGCTCTTCTGTGTTCATCAGTACGTAACGGCTTGCGTTCCATAGCTTGTTACAGAAGTTACGGTAACCTTCAAGACGCTTCATGTCCCAGTTGATGTCACGGCCAGTTGAAGCCATAGCAGCAAGAGTGAAACGCAGTGCATCGGTACCGTATGGTTCGATACCATCTTCGAAAGTTTTACGTGTTGCTTTTTCGATCTTAGCAGCCAGTTTAGGTTGCATCATGTTGCCACAACGCTTTTCTACTAGCTCTTCAAGGCCGATGCCGTCAATCATATCGATTGGGTCAAGTACGTTACCTTTCGACTTAGACATCTTGTCGCCGTTTTCATCACGGATAAGGCCCGTCATGTAAACTGTTTTGAAAGGTACTTGAGCCTTGCCGTCTTCGTCTTTCACGAAGTGCATAGTCATCATGATCATACGAGCAACCCAGAAGAAGATAATATCAAAACCAGATACTAGTACTTCTGATGGGTGGAATGTTTTCATTGCTTCAGTATCTTCAGGCCAGCCTTGTGTGCCGAAAGTCCAAAGTGCAGAAGAGAACCATGTATCAAGAACGTCGTTGTCTTGCTTAAGAACAATTACCGGTGAAAGGTTGTTCTTTTCACGAACTTCTTCTTCAGTGCGACCTACGTAAACTTTACCATCGTTGTCGTACCATGCTGGGATACGGTGGCCCCACCAAAGTTGACGAGAGATACACCAATCTTGTACGTCACGCATCCACGCGAAGTACATGTTTTCGTACTGTTTAGGTACAAATTGGATCTCACCATCTTCAACGGCTTTAACAGCAGGAGCAGCAAGAGGCGCTGTGCGCACGTACCATTGGTCCGTCAGCATTGGTTCGATAACCACACCACCACGGTCACCGTAAGGAACGGTTAGGTCGTGATCTTTGATTTCTTCAAGTAGGCCTAGCTCTTCAAATTCAGCAACCGTTGCACGACGAGCGGCAAAACGCTCCATACCTTGGTATTTAGCTGGAAGATCTGTTGAGTACACATCGCTTTCTTCACCGTTCGTTGTGAAGATTTCTGCCGCGTCACGGATATCACCGTTGAACGTTAGGATGTTGATCATTGGTAGGCTATGGCGCTTGCCCACTTCGTAATCGTTAAAGTCATGAGCTGGTGTGATTTTCACACAACCCGTGCCTTTATCCATGTCAGCGTGCTCATCACCTACGATAGGGATAAGACGATTTACGATAGGAAGCAGGATTTCTTTGCCGATAAGATCTTTGTAGCGAGGATCTTCAGGGTTAACTGCAACGCCTGTATCACCAAGCATGGTTTCAGGACGTGTAGTCGCTACGACAATGTAGTCTTTGCCATCAGCGGTTTTAACACCATTCGCTAGTGGGTAGCGGAAGTGCCACATGAAACCTTTTTTGTCTTTGTTTTCAAC
This sequence comes from Vibrio sp. 10N.222.49.A3, assembly GCF_041475145.1. Classification (NCBI taxonomy): domain Bacteria; kingdom Pseudomonadati; phylum Pseudomonadota; class Gammaproteobacteria; order Vibrionales; family Vibrionaceae; genus Vibrio; species Vibrio sp. 10N.222.49.A3. Next base: position 30,952 of record NZ_JBFRVM010000020.1, on the reverse strand, counting down.
TTCAAGATCAGAAATTGCAGTGTGCAGTTTAGGATCCCAGTTTACTAGACGCTTACCACGATAGATTAGGTCTTCTTCGTATAGGCGAACAAACACTTCTTGAGTCGCAGCCGATAGGCCGTCATCCATAGTGAATCGCTCACGATCCCAATCTACAGATGCACCAAGACGACGAAGTTGTTGAGTGATCGTGCCACCTGATTCGCCTTTCCATTCCCAGATCTTGTCGATGAAAGCTTCACGGCCGTAGTCGTGTTTTGTTTTGCCTTCTTCAGCAGCGATCTTACGCTCAACAACCATTTGAGTTGCGATACCAGCGTGATCAGTACCCACTTGCCAAAGCGTGTTTTTGCCTTTCATACGTTGAGCACGGATAAGTGTATCCATGATCGTATCTTGGAACGCGTGACCCATGTGTAGGCTACCAGTGACGTTCGGTGGCGGGATCATGATGCTGTAAGCTTCTTTTGATGTGTCACCGTGTGGCTTAAAGTAGCCTTTCTCTTCCCAAGTCTTATACAGAGCTTGTTCGATTGATGTTGGGTTGTATGTCTTTTCCATAGTGCTCTTATAACGGATACTGTGAATGGTTAATCGTGGTCAAACTTCATAAGTGAAGCTTCTTGAATCTAAATCCAAAGATAGCTTTAACTATGAGGTTTGACTATGGATGTTGAATCTCGATAGTTTGTAGCTGATATCCAGCCTGACGGTAAATTTTATACCTTTCTCGAGCGAGTTGCTTAGCTTTTTCTTCGCAAGGAACGAAGTCTATCACCTGAGCAAAGGCGTTCGCAAAGGTTGTATGATTATCGGCCAGATTTATTACCAATTGGCGGTTCCAATTAGGTTTGACTCCTTGATGGCCTATCTCAATATTCGTTGAATATTTTGGACCTTCGCCAACCAAGTTGTGCGCTATAAATTCAGTAGGCTCTACCTGCCAAAAAACTTCAGCGATACGCTCAGCATGAACTTTATCGTTACAGTTGAGATAAAGTTTAGCGCCTTGTTTTGCAAAATGCAGAGCAAGAAACAACACGTAGTGAGCAAAACCCTCTTCGCCGGCTTGTGGGCTGTCTGAAGACACAATATAAAATGTGGCAGTCTGCATACTGAATACTCGAACTTGGAATCGTGGAAACCAATCATACTTGGTCAACAGGAGCTAGCAAATAACGCTTATTAAAAAAGGGCCCGTAGGCCCTTTCTATTATTTTGAAGATTGCTCTTCAGTCTCATGGCCGCTGCGGTTCAATAAGAATTGGACAAGCATTGAGACAGGACGACCTGTCGAGCCTTTCGCTGCGCCTGACTTCCAAGCTGTGCCGGCACTGTCAATGTGTGCCCAGTGGTACTTTTTAGCAAATTTAGATAAGAAGCATGCTGCTGTGATTGTACCAGCAGGTCGGCCACCGATATTTGCCATATCTGCAAATGGACTCGTTAGTTGCTCATGGTATTCATCGGCCATTGGCATGCGCCATGCTCTGTCACTTGCTTGCTCAGAAGCATTCACTAACTCGTGAGATAGTGGGTTGTGATTAGACAGTACAGCACTGATGTGGTGACCTAACGCCATCACACACGCGCCAGTGAGTGTTGCTACATCGACAACACAGTCTGGTTCAAAGCGTTCAACGTAAGTAAGCGCATCACATAGAACCAAGCGACCTTCAGCATCCGTGTTTAACACTTCAACCGTTTGGCCTGACATGGTCGTTAGGATATCACCTGGGCGGTAAGCATTGCTGCCTGGCATGTTTTCACAACCTGCTAGGATACCAACTACATTAATCGGTAGGTTCAGTTTAGCTAGTGCCTTCATTGTACCGAATACAGAAGCCGCACCACACATGTCGTACTTCATCTCATCCATGCCTTCACCAGGCTTAAGCGAAATACCGCCTGAATCGAAAGTAAGACCTTTACCGACTAGAACAATCGGTTTTGCATCTGGGTCAGCAGCACCTTTATATTCCATGATAGACATCATAGATTCGTTCTTAGAACCACGGCCTACCGCTAAGTATGAAGTCATACCCAGCTTTTCCATCTCTTCTTCGCCAATGATCTTAGTTTTCACTGTCTCGTAATCATCGGCCAAGCGACGAGCTTGAGAAGCAAGGTAAGCAGGATTTGCGATGTTAGGTGGCATGTTGCCTAAATCTTTAGACGCTTTCATACCTGAAGCAATCGCAAGACCGTGAGAGATTGCTTTCTCACCAAGGCTCAATTCACGACGAGTTGGTACGTTGAATACCAGTTTACGTAGTGGACGACGAGTCTCTGGTTTATTACTCTTGAATTGATCAAAAGTGTAAAGGCCATCTTTAGTCGCTTCTACTGCTTGGCGAACTTTCCAGTAAGTATCACGACCTTTAACGTGCAGTTCAGTCAGGAAACATACTGCTTCCATAGAACCCGTTTCGTTTAGTGTGCTGATGGTTTTTTGGATAATTTCTTTATATTGACGCTCGCCAAGCTCACGTTCTTTACCGCAGCCTACAAGCAGAACACGTTCTGAAAGTACACCAGGTACTTGATGCAGTAGTAGCATCTGGCCAGGTTTACCCTCTAGATCACCGCGACGAAGCAGTGAACTAATATAGCCATCGCTAATCTTATCTAACTGCTCGGCTACTGGAGAAAGGCGGCGCGGTTCGAATACACCGACAACGATACATGCGCTGCGCTGTTTCTCTGGGCTGCCACTTTTTACACTGAACTCCATGCGTACTCCTACATCCTGAAGACAAATCGAACTAAATGTTGGATAATGGGTTCTTACTTGTTGGATCCTATAATGGAACTGACCTTAAAGAAGAACGTTAACACTTAGCTAAAAATTTAAAAAATAAAAGGTTCAACGGGAAATTATAGTGATTCAATCAAAAAAACAAGTTTTGTATAGGTAATTTGAGCGTGATTATTGTTAGATATTTGATCCGAGAGACAATCAAGAGCCAATTTGCGATATTTTTTGTTCTCTTTCTCGTGTTTCTCAGCCAAAAGTTCATCAGTGTTTTAGCCGACGCCTCTGATGGTGATATTCCAGCAAGCCTTGTATTATCGATCGTGGGTCTAAATATGCCAGCGATGGGGCTCTTGATGCTTCCACTTAGTATCTATATTGGCATTTTGCTGACTTTTGGCCGCCTTTATGCCGAAAGTGAGATTGTGGTGATGAATGCTACGGGTATTGGCAATAAATTCCTCATCCAATCAGCACTTTATCTGGCGTTGATTACTGCAACTGTCGCTGCTTTTAACTCCTTTTGGCTGTCTCCATGGTCACAAGATAAAGTAGAACAAATGTATGAGGAAGTGGCTGCAGAGAACAGCGTCGATTTACTACCCAAAGGCAAATTTGCAAGGACTCCCGATGGTTCTTCTGTTGTGTTTATCGAGGGTATCGATGGTAATCAATTAGACAATGTGTTCGTTTCTCAAATGCGACCTCGTGACTCAGTGCTTCCTAGTGTGATGTTCTCTAAGTCGGGAGACGTAAAAGAATTGAGCGATGGCCGCCAAGTTATTGTGATGTACGATGGTACTCGTCATGAAGGAGTGCCTTCTCGCCTTGATTATAGAGTGACGCACTTTGAAGAGTATGAAGGCTTAATTGGTCAGCGTGAAGTAGAGAAGAAAGGTCGAGAGTGGGAAGCGATTCCAACTATTGATCTTATTGGAAATCAAGATAATCGTGCCAAGGCTGAATTGCAGTGGCGCATGTCACTGGTGTTGTGTATCCCATTGTTGACTATGCTCGTTGTACCGCTGTCAGCAGTTAATCCACGACAAGGTCGTTTTGCAAAAATAGGTCCGGCAATCCTGATTTATTTGACTTACTTCTTGGCAATCAGTGCAACCAAATCTTCAATTGAAGAAGGGGACATTCCTGCTGCAATAGGCATGTGGCCAATCAATGCATTATTATTGTTTGTCGCGATTGGTGCCAACTTTATGGATAGTGTGCCGGTTAGGCGTTTGAAAGAAAAATTCAAGAATAAGAGGTTGGCTTAAGCCGTGTTTAAGATTCTCGATTTATATATAGGCAGAACCATCATCGCGACCACGTCACTGGTATTGGTGACGTTTGTCGGTCTCTCTGGAATTATCAAGTACGTTGAGCAATTGCGGAAGGTAGGTCGTGGTACATACGATCTATTACAAGCGTTGTATTTCGTTTTATTGAGTATTCCTCGTGATATCGAAATGTTCTTCCCAATGGCGGCATTGCTTGGTGCATTGATTGGGCTTGGTATGCTTGCTGCGAGTTCTGAGCTTGTGGTTATGCAAGCCGCGGGTTTCTCTAAGTTAGATATTGGTTTATCGGTACTTAAGACTGCGATTCCGTTAATGGTGATAGTGACATTACTTGGGCAGTGGGGAGCTCCGCAAGCGCAGAAGATGGCTCGTGACTTAAGAACCATCTCGGTTGCTGGTGGTAGTATTATCTCTACTCAAAGCGGTGTTTGGGCTCGAGATGCCAATGACTTCATTTTCATTGTTAAAATAGACGATGATAAGCTCTATGGTTTGAACATGTGGCGCTATGATGAGAACAAGGCTCTGAAAACGGCCATATATTCAAAAGAAGTCGATTACGTTGGAAACAACGTTTGGACAATGCGCGATGTTGAGGTCACCTCTTTTGAGAATGATATTCAGGTCACTAAAGAGAGTTTACCGACTTTTTCTTGGGAAACATCGTTAGCTCCAGACAAACTCGCGATAGTGACGGTGAAACCGGAGGAGCTGTCGTTAAGTGGGCTGTATGACTATGTTTCTTATCTCAAAGCATCAGAACAAGATGCAGCACGTTATGAGCTAGCATTGTGGCGAAAAATAACTCAACCTATTTCGATAGCGGTCATGATGTTGATGGCATTGTCGTTTATCTTTGGTCCTTTACGTAGCGTGACCATGGGAGCAAGGATTCTCTCTGGTGTGATTGCTGGTTTTACTTTCTATATATCCAGCGAGTTCTTTGGGCCAATCAGCTTGGTTTACCAAATACCACCTGCTTTTGGTGCGATAGCCCCTAGCGTGGTGTTCTTCGGAATTGCCATTATGCTTTTGAGGCGGAAACTATAAATAGAAGAAAGGAAGGCATTGCGCCTTCCTTTTTTGATCTTGCTTTAAGTTCGCTTAATAGCGTTATTGTGCTTTTGGCAACACAACGACTTCGGTCTTTGCCCAGATATCGTGAAAGCCACGTTTCTGAGGATCGAATGGAACACATAAGTTTGCAAGTCCAACCCCCGATGTACCTAAACGTATTAGCGCTTGAGTTATTGTGATCGCAGAGCCATCTTTGTTTTGAACTCGTAGCTTCCAAGCTCTCATCCCCAGGGTTTGACCTGCTCTGGTCCAGAAGAAGACAAAGAAGTAAACCCAAACGACGACTAAGTAAAAAGTATACGCAGGGCTCCAAATCGGATGATTAGTCAAGAAGTCACTGACATCGGCATACCCGCTATGGTTAAAAATACCAAGAGCCATGAGTGCGTGCAGTAGAGCAACAATGATGCCGGCAGCCATCATTTCAATAGCGATTACAATGAGTGCGTCATAGAACAAGGCACCAAATCGGCGCATTACCCCAGCTGGTGGCAGAGTGTTTGTTGATGTCATGGTGTTATTACTTCTTTAAAAATTGAGGCGTCAGAATATAGTTTAAGGCTTGGCCTGAAAAGAGACATGACGCACAGCTTATGACTTAGTGGCGAAATTATCGGCAAACACACATGAATTCAAGTTTTTATACTTGCCACATCAGTTCGCATACGTATAATGCCAAACATCGACAGGGCAATGCCCCAAGATAATGCCGGTATGGTGAAGTTGGTATACACGACGGATTCAAAATCCCTAAATCATTGATTTATAAAGAATTTTTATGAAAAGCCTCGATTTTTATCGGGGCTTTTCTATATTCAGAATATGTGAAAATACAACCTCCATCACACTTCAAAATAACCCTTCTTAATTTCTTTTATTTTTCTTCTACTGACAACTTCCTGTCCAACTTAAACATAGAGCAACAAAACCTGAACCTAAGCTTTACTGGCCACTGCGGTTAAAGCAGTAAACCGAAAAGCGTTACTGCGTTTCCAATTTGGAATATCTTCAAAGCTTGATGGTTAGATGTTCAAGACAGCAAAACCGAAAAGGTACTGTCACGCTACTGTCGTATGCCGAGAAAAGATAGCCGAGGAGTTCCCATGTTAGTCGGAGAGCTACTTAACTTAAAATGTACCAGATGGTGATGCCTTCACAGTGTGCCTTCAGGTGGTCTAGCACGTTTCTGGACAAAACCTTCTTAGCCGATCCTCTGGTACTTAATTTAAAACTTACGTGAATTAACCAAAATAAGAATAATAATCTAAAGCGAATTATTGTGAGGAATCTTAAAAATATTAACAGATTATATTGTGCCACCATTTTTTTCATGTACCTTATTTATCCTGTTGATTTGCAATGATTTATTAAAGGTAAACATGAACAAAGTAATAGTTAAGGGGATTACTGTAACAATTATGGCAGTTATTTTGTCAGCTTGTTCGGCTCGAGTCGATCATTACACGCCATCAGCGGATAATGCTGTTGCACTTCGCAGTATTGATAAAAAAGTTAATATTAGTGATATCACGGCAACAACAGAAGTTACAAGTGTAATGTGCCGCCTAGCTAATCCAGTAATAATGCCAAACTCTGAAGCTATCAATGAGTACATTGAGAATGCATTTATTGATGAGCTAAAGATGGCTGATAAGTTTGATGAAAATTCAAAAATCACGCTATCAGGTAATTTAAATAACACCACATCATCATCTGGTATGACGGATGGTCACTGGAGCTTTGATATGAAAGTTGAAAGCTCTAATGGCGAGTCTTTTAATGTAGTGCACCGACATGAATATTCTGGTAGCTTTTTGGGCGGAGTAGCATGTAGAGAAAATATGCCCGATGAATTTGAACCAGCAGTAGAAGAGCTAATCAACGCAATTGTGACAGACAGTCGTTTTACCTCACTCCTAAACTGAAAGCTTGAAAAGTGAGATTTCAAGTGAAACTCTCGGCCCAAGCATTGAAGGCTGAGTTCAGTGTAACATCTGAACAGGATTACTATTAATATTGAGGCTGAAGCATCAGCCTCTTTTTCAATATCTTAAATCATAATGACGCATTTCTGTGTTACATACCTCCATGTGTTACATACCTCCGTCAGCATACCTTTGGACAGAAATGAGTTTCGGAGAACCAAGTATTAGCAAATCACGAATTAGCATAAGTATGGAAAGTCACTAAGCTCCCTGTCCAGTATTAATGGTGCACATCATTGTTGAATTGTTCGTTATTATGGACACCTAGCAGCCCAGAGAGTGTTGCCACCTAGAGTTAACAGACATTGCTCTTTTGCGGTAAAGCCGGGGACATCAATACCGCAAGCTCGCTCATATTTCCCGGCGGTATCTGAATGGTAAAATAAACGGCAGGATACGGATTCTGATGTTTTATAAACACCTTCAGAAGCGATGCAGTTTGAATCAGCCTCACAGTCCTTAAAGCATTGCTTATCGAGAATTGCAGCATTTCTTGTCATAACACCATCACTAACGATGTAGCCACCCTCTACCTCAAACCAACCTTGCTTAACGGTATTACCATCTGAGTTTACGAAATCTCGAAGGTTTATGCTCAGTTTGCTCGGGCTTCCACTGCAACTTTGAAGTCTATTGCCTGTTCCATCATCAAAAAAGGTATTAATTGTCATATCAGTTAATGTACCAGTGGGGACTGTATGAATAGCTGACGGGCAGCCTTCTGGATATTGACCTAAGTTTGCTAAAGCCACGCACACATGCTGATGATTCAGTTCTACAGTCTGGTTTTGTGCAGAACTAGATGCGGTAGCGCAATCATATGCATCCCACACACCATCTTTATTGATGTCTTCATCGGTATCGTCAACTCGATCACCATCTAGATCCCAGCAATTAATGCCAGCAACTCCGTTTACACCTTGTTGCCCTGTAGCTCCAGTATTTCCGTTATCACCTTCTAAAGGACACCCAGAAAGTAACGTTACCAACGTTAGCGTTATAAATAATTTTGTTTTCATGAAAATTCCTTAGATAGATAGATATGTGTTGGGACTACCAAGACTCTGAAACTACTGTATTACCAGCTTGGTCTCTTTGCTCGATAGTTTGAGTTCGAGTTAACCCTCGGACTGCCGTATGATCGGTATAAACAACACTACCAACAACATTGCCTTCGCTGCCTATAATCTGGTAGTCAGTAATATCCGTTTCTCCCATAAACCCTTTCGTTCGGGATGAAATTCGTTTTAACACTTCACCATTATTCAGTCTTATTCTAGTTTTCATCCTGCACATCTTTAGGGTTCTAATTTATTTAATTAATCCATACACTTAAAGCGCCAAATAAACTTAGGGCAGAAGCCTAGCAATCGTTTTTAGACATACTACCCATGTTAATTCTTTGGTTAGGAACGAAGAAAAAAAACGATAGCCACCCTACGTGACTAGGGCGGTTGTGACACCGACTTTGTTAAGCACCTGTTTAACCATAGCAACCTCCTCTCTAAGTAAATGGTTAAGCTCGTTTAGATTGAAAAATATGCTAGGATTCAAATCCACATTGTGTAATGCCCTAAGTTTATTTTGTAGGCTGCTTTAACCCATAACATTTTAATATCGTGCCAGCACGAGTTCATACATTCAGAATATCTCAAGTATTGTACCTAACCAACAAAAATATGCATATAGTATGATATTATTCTGATTTTCTAGTTGAAAACCGTGCAAACATACAGTGCTTCCTATTCGAGGCTCGTTATCAATCAAGAACTTCCATTTTGTTCTATAATATTCAATCGCTTAGAAATACTTGAATAGCATATTCGTACGTAACTGTGATTGAAGGTCAGTCTGTAGTGGGTTAGAAGTTTTGGCGACATAATTAGAGATTTAGGCATGAGGAAAAGTAAGGCAAGTTGCTGGGTTTGAAACTGACTTCAATCCCTATCTGACTCACTTTGGGGCAAAAACGAGTCACAACCTCAAACTAAAACTAAAGTCTCCCGATCCTGCATAACTTGAAAGCATATATGAAGACCTTGGTTAACCACTGAGGTATTCACATGAGTAACCTATTCAAATTTACCCCAACTAAACTTAACAACATTCCACCCCACGATAGACGGTCTAAATCCACCAACAATGAAGTCTCCGATACCGAAGTTCAAGGCTTAAAATTGCTTATTGGTAAATCTGGTAAGAAGCGCTTCCTACTAAGGTTTATATCGCCAATCTCAAAGAAAAAATCCAGCATTGCACTCGGTCAATGGCCTGATATCGACTTACCCACGGTTCGCAACAAAGCACGTAAGTTAAAGGTACAAATCGCCGATGGTATCGACCCTAAACTTGAAAGAGATAAGCAAGTCGAAACTCAAGTACCGACCTTGTACGACTTCTTTCACGATACCTTTATTGTTTCTAAGAAAAGCAAAGGTAAGAAAACGTGGCGTGATGATATCGCTAGGTTTGAGCACTGGAAACACCTACATACGAAGCCTATCGATAAGATAACAGGTGTTCATTTACACCAAGTTCAAGCAAAGCTATTAGCAACAGAGTATCGCCCCGGTAAGAAGTACGCAGCAGCCACGGTCGATCGTACTATTGCCTTGATGAAAACTATCTTAAAGGAAGCATATCGCCTTTTAGACATCCCCTATATCGGCGATAAGGTCTCGCTTATCAATCCAGATAACATGAGGACTCGCTACTTAACCATGGAAGAAACAGCAGCAGTGATACGTACATCACGAGATTACTATTGTCGTGTTACTGGAAACTTCATAGCGCTTCTGTTTCTTACTGGATGTAGGGACTCTGAACTTCGAACCCGAAAGTGGAAAGATATCAGTTTGATTGATAAAACCATGTTCGTTCCTGATACCAAGAATGGCACAAGTATGACTGTACCACTGACCCCATTCATGGTTGAGCTATTCCGGGAGTTGTTAAACATGAGACAAAAAGGCAATCCATATGTGTTCTTTGGTCGCAAGGATAGAAGCCATATATCTCAGCCTAGAAATGCTTTTACTCGAATCAAAGAGAGGGCAGGGATTAAGAATCCGAAAGAGGTTTGTTTTCATGTTGCCCGTCATAGCTTTGCGACAAATTTAATCGAGAATAATGTCGATGCGCTGACTGTACAGCGTTTAATGAACCACAAAGATTTAAGCAGCACTCAGAGGTATGTTAAGCATTCTAAGGAAAAGCTGCTCAACAGCTCGGGCACTTTGTCTTCGGTATTGAAAGAACAGGCTCCAAGGCTGGCACACCGCATCAGTTAAATAGTTTTAACCTTAAAATCAAACATATATAAAAATTACATATACGCCCCTACTGGCTCTCGCTAGTAGGGGCTTTTTCGTATCTGGAATAAGGGAAAATCATGCAGATAGTAAAAGAGTTTACAGGGCTTCAGAATTTGGAATTGCCTAATACAGATAAGGCTAATCTTATCGAGCATTTAGCTGAAGTAACGGATGGGGATTTAAACGAGCTAGAGAAAAGTTGGGACGAAATAGGCATCACTCTGATTTTGTTCGATGAGAGTGATACCAATCAAGACCTTCATGATATGGATGAACAAGCCAAGTACCTGATTGATTTCGTCACTGTTCACCCTGAGTACGTGCTACTTATCGGCTCTATGGTCATTGCTCTAGGTGTCCTTAACGACCATGGCTCAGGTTGTTTCCTAGCCGGATATACCAGTACTCAACTTCATCCAATTCAGACGCTATTGACTCAGGTTGATGGCGAGTAGTCACTCACGCAGCAATATTTCACATTATCACCGACAGGAGAATATCTATGAACCAACGCAAAGTAGACCCAGACTTCCCTAATGCTGGCACTCAAGATGAGCAGCACCAAGAGATTAATCATTTCGAACAAATCGTATTAACAGGTGCAGCGCCGAAACTAGCAGGGACTGGCAAGGTCTTGTACGAAGTGGCGTTGCATAATGAAGAAAAGCAACTCTATTTCAGGATTGCAGGGCAGGAGGGTGGCGCAGGGCTCCATTCAAAAGAGTGGCTACCCGTTATAGCAATGCTTGAACTGATAGAAGCGCAGAAAGATAAACCATGGAAAAGTCAGCTGTACAAGCAGTTGTTTAATGGAGGTTCAGCAAACAACCATTCGTTCTGTTCTGTAATAATTCGGGACTTAGGTTTAGCATCAAAAACGGATTCATCTCGCTACTTACATGTACTTTCAACAGACTTCGAAGATAAGAAAAGTGCATTACTGGCACTCGCCAAATCTCAAACCACATCTAAGAAAAAATAACTCTGCCAGACAGTAAGACGACAGAAGAAATTTGCTAGGTCGATGAGTTGTAACCTGTTTACTTCATCAGGTGATTAACGCCAACGAACGATGAGTAATACAGTCACCACGGATATCACCACTCGACGGATTTCAAATTTCTTGAGTTATCACTGGAAGAGTTAATGACGAGATCAGAATACTCACCTCGAACCAAGCCATTTCCCAGTTTTCATACCTCGCACTACACAAGAGTGCATCCCTAACAAACTAAAAGAGAATTTATTATGAACTTAACTTTTGACGTTGAGCGATTACTGCTACCTGTCAGTGTCGATCTTCAAGAGACTTTAAACCGAGTGGTCAGCGAATCAGGCAAATGGACACCCATGAGCCAATCGGTCGTGATTAGCTTCCGAGATTCGAGCTATAGCTCTGAGAACGGTGGATACCACCCTATTGAGATTTCCATTAGTAGACTTGGTGACCAATGGGTTTTCGACTACATCACTGACTTTAGTTACTGTGGATTGATGCCTGAACTTGAGAAAGAAATCGACTTTGATTTTGGTCATGGTGTGGCTTTCATTCGATACATGGGTGAAGTTCCCATTACTGAATCCAGTGTCGCTGAGTTTTATTCGATGTGGGAAACCAACTTTCTAGGCTACATCGGAATGGACTGCTTTGATGAGATAAAAGTCACGGTGGATTAGTCCATCACTAACGAATCAAGTTGAAAGCACCATGTATGCACCATAAAATCCGCCTCTCACTTCCTAGTGACACTAAGGCTTCCTATTGTTCCATGTAACTCATGGTGTGATGGGAAGCCTTTTTCATTTGGGTAGCAGGTGTTTTGTTATTAAAGGCTCCCATTGCTATCTGGAAGCAATGGGAGCGAGTGTTTAGGTTTAGCTATGGCGCGTAACGTATAGAGGTCTTGAGAACGACTTCCCCCGGAGATTTTCCATAGTCATACGTTCTAATTACAGCGCCAAGAGCGCACCTTAATTCAATGTTTACAGCTCGGAGTGAAAACTTGGTCATTTTCACTTTTGGTATGAGAAACAAGGTCAAAATGGGTATTTCGCTAAATGACAGAAATAAGCATTGATTGGAATAGGAACTTGTCATTTATAAGCTCAATGACAAGTCCAATCCATTAAAACATTCTCACTAAAACAACCAAGTTATCTGGCTCAAGGTAACCACCACAGCAACATTGGTGATATCGACGATAAACAGATATGGATTGGATTCAGTGATTTGAAGCAGAGTTCTAGCATCAGTTCTCATAGTAATACCCCTATATATTCAACCTGCTCAAAGCGCAGTTATTTATTAGTTAGTCACCGTTCGCTGAAAAACAGCATCGTTTTTGAGTCTTCCCTTAACTTGTATCGGTTCGAAGCTTGGTAAAACACCCCAGTATCCATACCTAACATCGAAAGCTTAAAAACCGGTGCATAGTTGTTTCTTTATGACATGGAGCGACTACAACAGAGAACAGCAACAACATTATGTCTTGGTGGTTGCATTTCGTCTTAACGAACCATCAACAAGCCCTACAACGTACTTCAATTCGCTCAGTGTCTTCTACTTGGTCGAATCTAAATACGCTTGGAGCTCTTGCTTCAACAAATAACGTATCCAATCAGGTGAGAGCACCTCTGCATGAGGTAGCCACGTTTTAAGTTGGCGTATTAACTCTGGAATGTTCTTGGTTTGGTGACTAATGAACACATCCCCCGAATCTAGTTCTTTCAACACTCTGAACTTATCGGCATTACCTTCATTTAAGAATGCTTCTACCCCCTTAACGCTCATCTGTATAAGAACTTCAACGGGATTGGGGCGTTCATCTTCATATCCACAACCAGTCAGCTTCTGCTCAACGCTAGGGTCGGGAGAGTATTTATCCTCGTAACGCACTAACTCACGAATCTTAGCCACTCTGAGTGACTCTAGGCGGTTTCTGTGTGTCCCGACAATGAACCACAATCCGCGTTCATTCAACAGTTTGTAGCTGTGGAACTCATCGTAGGTTTTCCCTTCATGGCTAAAGCTAATCACGTTTCGTCGTTGTATCGATTCGATAAGTTTCTCGAACACTGAAGCACATTCACTAATGTCCTCGACTTGTGGGTTCTTGAAGAGAAAGGGCGGTGTGGTTTTGTTGTTCAATACGCCATTGCTTAGATAGTGCTTACCCGAAAACAAAGTATCGAACCCCATGTTTAACAGCAGGAGAGATAGCTCATTATTGGTCTGTCTGCCCAAGAACTTAGGGTCTAACGAGTAACAAGCACCGTCACGTTGTATCGGTAAGTAGTTTAACCGTTCATTGAAGTCACGATTTAACGCCCTTCTTGCAACTCCAAATTCACGACTTAAATCTTCTAGATGCAATTTCTCACCCGTATTCAAACGGGTAAGGATGATGCCAAGTCGTTTCGCTAGTTTGTCATGCTCTTTCATTCTACGCATTGTAGATAGGTCACTCGCCAGGTGGTGTCGTGGTCGGAAAGAACCTGATTATTTCTAGCTAATTTTCATAAGGTTACTGATATTGCTATAGCTTTCATCGGTTACCTCAAGGTATGTCTTACAAGGCATTCATCAATCATTTCAATATTTCTACACCTGAGCGACACACCCTGTCGTTCACCCTCTTTAAACTAATCATCAATCACGTTAACGCCGTCTTTATCGGTGGCGTCATTACGTATTTAAGGAAAAACAATAATGAAAACATCAATCATCCTGCTTGGTCTAACTTCGCTATTCGCATCTTCAGTATTCGCAGGTGGCACGTTCGGCGGTAATCCGGGCGATATATCTAAAATGAAAGAGCTACTAGAGCCTCAATGGAATGGTAAGCAGGTATTCAGAACACATCGTCTTACGGTGTCATTGTGCAATGGAAAGCGGATGTCTGTGGGAGCATGAACGGTCATGCCACTGATGCGGCGAAATGCACCTCAGACACCCCGAAAGGTAAAGCACAATAAGTTTTGTTGCGGAGCTTGGCTCTCGATATCTCAGTTTCGAAATTGGAACTCTCTAGGCTGAGACATCAATGAGCTCCGCAACACACTAATCAACCAACAAGAAGGAGCCTTTACATGGCGATTAAATCGATAACAACATTAGTCACAACCTGTCCTGCATGTGGTGAGCGTGCATATGATGATGGTAGCTGTCAGGTGTGTGGTCACTCTCACTAAAGCTGCATTCACAAAAACTCTAAAGGGTCATGTTCTTCATCGAGCATGGCCCTTTTTTCATATCTACAGAAAAGGAGTAAGTACGTGGATAAAGACAACTATTCTGAGCCACAAAAAGGATCAGAGACTCTATCTAAAAGTAGGAAGGAGTTAGGATTCAAAGCTGCCCAGCTTGGTGGTGCTATAGGCCTTCGACTTGGCGGGACGTATGGAATGTTAATTGGGACAATCTGCGGATTTTCAGCAGGAATTTTGATTGATGAGGTGCTGGAGGACTAGTTAATCAATAAAGCAGGAACGCATGTTTCTGTTTTTTTTATATCGACAAGAACAAACCATATGGTCAAGTGGTGCAGACTGCGGGGGTAACTAAAAGCCTCTTACGGTATTTCAAGTTTTGTCCGTGACTCTTAACAAAGTAATAACCCTGTTAGGTAGCACTTCGCTGTACAGGAATTACTTTTAATTAATCATTAAGGATAAGGTCATGGAAAACTTCAGTAATATTATCGAACACAACACAAGTGAACTTAAGAACGGCAATATGAGTGCATATTTGTCTGTGCTTGAAGACAGTATTTATCAATACGAAAAAAGATATGGACCGATGAAAGGCAGCGCTTATCTAAGTAACTACGTTCGGTCTTGCTTCCGCAATGATTTAGTCAAGAAAGGTGGTTACGATTCCTTTGGTCGCAAGCAATTCAAGACTTATATCAAACGTTGGTTCCACAAGGTTGGCGAGAGATAAAAACCACAGGTGGTGCATCGAGATCTTGTCTCTACGTATGTCAAAAGCGGACACCGAGCCTAAGTTAATAAATTTAAAGGTTTCGAGTCCGCTTTTTATTTGTGAACAGTGTTGCTGAATTGTTTTTGGACAAAATAAGTTATAAAAAACCTAGTTGAGCAGTTCTAAGTCAACGTAACAGTTTCATAATCAGAGATGATTTCTAAAACATCATCAAGGTAGTCCATAGCCTCTTTAGGACAGGTGTTTTCACGCAAATACGCGGGGATATCTAATGAGAATTCATCTCGTGTAATTGGTCGCTCAAGAATAAAACGTTCTATCATGTCGGCACGCAGTAGCTTCTCGCTCGGAGCCGTTTCCGGATATTTCTTGCCAATGACATGATCTCGATAACGAATTAAAGCATCTTTCAGGCTCTCAACTGCCTTGAAATCAGTATCCGAGCAGGTAGTTGTCGATGATTCTATTTCCTCAAGATTTAGCTCCTCATTAACGAGCGCTTGGACTGGTGTCGAACGCGCTTTCAACTCTTCTATTATGGGTTTCAATTCCGCTTCTGGATGTTTAAACCAATCGGTCGACCAAATTCGTCGTATCGTCCAGCCGAGCCTCTCAAGGACACCTTGGCGCACACGATCCCTGTCTCGTGTAGATTTACTGCTATGATACGTTGCACCATCACACTCAATCCCCATCAAGTATCTACCCGGCATACCTGGGTCTCTTACGGCTATATCAATAAAGAAGCCTGCGACACCTACTTGAGGTACGCATTCAAAACCATGCTTGGAAAGTGCGCTCATTACAGTAATCTCGAAGTCACGATCGGGCTCTCCCTGCTGGGTTCCATCTTGGCCAATAAGTTGGCCAGTTTGCGCAAACTGGAGGTAGGCTTTTAACGATTTTACGCCAAGGCTGCTAGATTCGCTTAGTACAATCTGTTCTGCCGTCATTGAGCTGTATACCTGAATACGTTTTTTTGCACGTGTAAACAATACGTTTAATCGGCGCCAACCACTGGTGCCATTTATCGGACCAAAACGTTGAGGAATACTTGAAGCCCCTTTCTCCTGGGGGCCATACGTAAAGGATATATAGATAACATCGCGTTCATCCCCTTGCACATTTTCAAGGTTTTTGATGAATAATGGATCTTCACTTTCCATATTTTTCATATACGCTGTTCGTAAAAGTGCATCTTTGGAAATAGCACTTTCAAGATCGGCTTCAATCATGTCTCTTTGCTTGGAGTTCATCGCAACTACGCCCAAACTCTCTTCCCGTTTATGGAGTAAGTGGTCTCTAATCGCCTTGACCACCACATGAGATTCTGTCTGGTTAACACTACTAATGAATCGGCCATCCCCGACGTGATTGAATTTAATCCCATACTCTTCCGATTGATCCCATGGCGAAGGAAAGACCACAAGATTTCCGTCATAGAATTTATGATTCGAGAACTCAATGAGGCTTTCATGGCGAGAACGGTAATGCCACCTTAACTGACGCTTATCGAAATAAGCACTAACGGCATCCAGTATGCTTTCTGCCTCGCCAATAACGCCAGTCTCTTCGCTATCACCGTCAATTTCATTGGCTACGGATTTTTCGAAAAACGAGGTTGGTGGAAGTTGTTTGGAGTCGCCAACGACGACAATTTGTTTTCCGCGGGCAAAGCAGCTCAGAGCATCCTGTGGTTTAACCTGAGACGCCTCATCCATCACAACGATGTCAAAATTAAGGGCTCCGGGTGGTATGTATTTCGCCACCGCCATTGGGCTCATCATAAAGCAAGGTTTGTGACCAATCATGGCATCGCCCGCGCGTGTCACCAGATTGCGAATTGAAATATGGCGAGTTTTTTTCTCGATTTCACGTTGTAATAAGGCATTGCTAGTGTAGCTCGTCGCTTTGGCTCCACGCTTACCCTGTGGTATATCTCTCTCTGCCGCTAACGTTGCGACTCGCCTGCGTTGTAACTCTTTTAACTCCTCGTCATATTTCGAGAACTGCTGTTGAATAGCCGTCTGCTCATGACCAGACATTTGCGACAATTCCGGTTTCTCCCGATAAATCTCTCTCGCTAATGCATGGTATGTTGCAAATTTCATTGCGTTTTTTGCGTAATCAATCGAGCGACGATGTTGGCTCAAGAACTCATTAAGAAGGCTAAAACCTCCTAATTCCATGCGTTCTTTTGCGTACAGGTACTTGATCCAACTGTCCAACCACGGACCGTTTTGAGCGGCAGCTTTATTACGTTCAATTACGTCAGCCATGAAAGGGCCGCAGCTTTGCAGCCAGTTGTTCCGTTCACTTCCTATCGATGCTAAAAACACAGTCTCTGTCTTCCATACCGTTTCAAGCTCAGACGCCAATTTAGCTCCCGCGTCTCGTATAAGATCAATATCTGACACATTGTTTTGACGTTTGATCAACCATGTAATGTGTTCATTTTTACAGCCGTCACTCACCTGTTTGGCGTAACTGACGGTATCAGCAACAACACTGAACGATGTGGGCGTTGCTCCCGTATCCAGTGGAGTAAGTTCAAGCTCTGTAGAGAAAACATGATGGCAAATATCCGTCGCCTCAATCACCCTGCGAAGTTCTCTGAGCGATTGACCCTCATGGATTTTCTTATGAAGCTCATTTTGCGAGATTTGCGTATTCACCAGATACTGCTGACAGTTTCTCAGGCACTCAGTTATCTGGCCTTGAACTTGACGTAAAGGGTTGGGTTCAGCAGACCAGTCTGACTCAGAATTCGCCAAACAATCAGCAGCAGTGAAGACAGAAGACAGTTTGTCGCACTCTTTTCGCAACGACGCCAAGTGATTGACCAAGCCCTGTTGATAAAGATTTTGCACACCACGAAACACGTCTGTTGGTACTAAAAACAAGGCTTGTGCTAACGCCACTCTCTTGCCAAAACCAATGCCATATTCGACTCTCACTCGCTGATACCAATGTGCCATTGTCGCCACCAGCTCGACATCGGTATTCAACCCTTGAAAGTAGGCACCTAATAGCTGGTTGTTTCTTGTGTCTTCGCAAAAACCATTAGATCTCGCTAACCAGTCCGCTGCACTCTCCAGTATCGGTGCGATCTTTTTTGCATCGAACTTTGGCGACTTAACAAACGCGGAAACTGATTTTTTCGCTTCTCTCCAGGAGGGGTTTAACCAAGAGAAGAGTCCTGTGTTAGCTAACTCAGCAGCATAGTGTTGTAACATTTCAACCGATGGTAGTTTATCTGTTGAGATCACCTTTTCGAGTGCCTCATGTTCAGTGATTAAGCGGGTATGTTCATCAATGAAATCGGTAGTGAATCCAGCCAATGCCTCGTTATCAAACAAAGGAGATCTGTTAGTAATATATTGCTTTGGCAGTACAGCGGCCAATGAAATGAAAGTTTCCAGCTCTTTCAGACCTGATAATTGGCAACCGAGCAAAGAGAGCGAGGCATCAGGAAGATGCGTAATAAGCTCAGCGCGTGAACCCTGAATTATATTGAATAAGTCGATCATCTCATTCAGTTTCAATAATGCTCGGGCAATGTCATCAAAGCTTGTTTCGGGGGCCACTCCCAATGCACTTAATTGTCGGATGGCTCGGTCGATATCTTCAATGAGATCTGTGTTCTCGATGACCTCACGTGTAAAGGTATCTTTCATATTCAGATAAGAAGATGCCAAGTCTTTATGGCGACATAGATACTCATCCAATTGCTGAATGTGGTTAGAAGTCATAGTACTAAAAGCCTGAAGATCAACGCGCCCTTGAGGCAAGGGTATTGTCTTCCAGTCTTGAATTAATGACTCTGCATCATAAAGTGAACCATTACAACTTAATGGGACATCGTATGATTGGCAAAGCGTGACGACGTGTTCACACCAAGTAGACAGGCGAGAATTCCAGTCCTTCAATTCATCAATAACCTCGTCAGGGTCATTACCCGAAAGCGCTTTATTCGCCACCCCAAACCAAGGGTGAGAGATCCAGTTTCCCTCTTCCGGTAGTTGTTTGCTGACAAGGCTCAGATAGTTGTAAAAGACTTCAAGCTGCTCAACTTTCTCATCCAATTTAGCGTTACTGAATGATTCACTGGTCACGTCCTCTGGCGCTATATCTTTGAACTTCAATGGCGCGACTTCCGCTTCATAGCGAGTGGCTGCCATCAATATCTCATGAACAGTAAGCCCGGTGCTTTTCCACTCCCGGTTAATCAATTGAACATAGTTCTGCAGTCTCTCACGAGCTCTCTCTAGTCGCTCAAGTTCACGAACGTACTGACTATTGTTGTGATAGAACGTCGGTCCGTTTGAAATTCGCTGCTTAAAATCATCCAGTACTAGCCGCTTCTGTGCTTTGTCACTGTGCAAATCTAGACAAAAGTCACCTAGGCCTGCTTTATCCATACGCCGCTTTACCACGTCAAGGGCAGCTTGCTTTTCAGCCACAAAAAGAACGGTTTTTCCACGAGATAATGCTGCCGAAATGATATTGGTGATAGTTTGTGATTTACCGGTCCCTGGTGGACCTTCGACAACCAGGTTCTTACCATTCAGCACATCAATGAGCACGCTCATCTGTGAACTGTCGGCATCCTCGATCATTGGGTAGCTTTCATGAAGGTTCTTAACTTCGTCAAGTATATAGCTATTAGTACTCCCCACAGAACTGGATATATGAAATCCATCTTGGAAGAATCTCTGAATCACGTCATGCTCTAATAGGTTACCTTCACCTTGAGGCCAATTCCGAGGGTCTAAATCGCGATACATCAGAAGTTTCCCCAAACTCAGCGTTGCCAAGGTTGCGAATCGGCGGACTTTCCAACGTCTCACGACGACATCGTTTTGTTTTCTGGCCAACAGCTCGTTGACTTCTTTATAGTACTCTTCTGGGGTCAGCAATCTATCTTCATTGTCGGGATCGACAATCTCTGGCAGAGTTAACCCAAATTCTTGCTGAAGCTTTTCACGTAAAATCAGGTTTTGAATTATGTCTTCGCCGTTGTATTTGATCTTATAGACCGCAACGCCATTACAATAATCTTTAGTGATGGAAATCGGTAACATGTAAAGTGGCGCCAAACGCTTATTCCCCCCCTCGGCCTGATCAACCCACTCCAAAAAACCAAGACATAAAAAGAGAATGTTATTCCCTGTTTCATCAATGGCAGTTTTCGCCTCTCTGGCTAGCTTCTTCACCGCCACATTCAATTGAGCCTCAAAAAGCATTGATTGCAAGTTAGTGTCTGTGTGTCTGCCATCCATCGCTTGTTCTAAATGGTTAGGCAATTCGAATTTGTTATCGATACCAAGGACTCCTGCCCATTCTTTAGCGTCAGGATCCTTTTTCAACTGAATATGCTTACCTTCTTCTTCATTCCATTCCAAATAACCATGCTCAATCAACTCACTTAGCTTAGGTTCTGGAATTGGAGTGAGCAGCATCGACTTCTCTGACAGAATAAGCTTCGCAAGCTCATTCGGAAGTTCATCAACAATTCGCACGAAGGAGCGAGTGTTTTGGTCGAGGTTTAACAAACGAGACCGCCCACCAGAAATATCTAGCAGTTTCTGACGCATACCTTCAAAAGCAGAAACCAAAAAGTTATCTGGGTATATGATTGGTGTTTCGCGATTCATGATGAGCGAGTTATTTTCTGCATAGTGGAGTGTCTATTCGACATTGAAGATACCGTTTTTTTACTTGAAGAAGGGGGTATGTTTGTTTCTGTGGTTGGCAGGATAGTCTGATTTTCTCGGGATACATTGCTTAGCCGTGGCTCCGCCAATAAACTCTTTATATGACTTCTCAGCTCAGTATTTCTACGCTTATGGCGCCTATTCGCTAACTCAGAATCAATTTCTATTAACGTTTTATGGTCACATTTATACTGCTCAACAAAATCTTCCAATTCATCAATTTTGTATTGTTTAAACCTGTTTGACATCCAAAGCACCTAGGAAGGAAGTTATTCAACTCGTCTATTAATCAATTTGACTTATAGGCAAAAGTACCAGACTGTTAGGTTAGGAAAAACTAATCTAATGATATAGAGGTGATTTTTGCTCGGTACTTAACAGAATCCGTATTGTTGCTAAGCCTGTCTTGGTAACAGGTCTTTGGGCAAAGCTAAGTTAGTTATTCACTTGTTCAACCACTCTTCAATGGTGTTCACATTGCCATCTTTATTCCAACATTTAGGTTGTAAAGTATTGATGTCTGTTCGGATGTTTAGTTGAGGGTAGCGCTCCTGAATGACCTGAATCATTACCTGAGACGTCAGGCTCGCAACTTCCTTTAATTCTTCTGTTGGTGCCTCAAACACAAAAGCATCATGTAATGCGACAATCAACTTAGCATTATGGCGCTTATATAACTGATGTAGGCGATTACCCGCGATTTTAAACAAGGCTGCAGCAGTGCCTTGCACTGGCATGTTGACCATCCAATTCTTTTCTTTGCGGTTACGTTCAGTATCTTGGGGACGTAATCGTTGTAGACCCGTTGCTGTACTCACATAGCCACGAATAAAACCATATTGTGGTGCTAAATCCATAGACTTACCAAGGGTAGGAAACATATCAAGAAACTTATCCATTAGCTGCTGGGCTTTAACCTCGTGAACTTTAAGTTTCTTAGATAAGCCGTAGGCTGTGATTCCATAAATGAGCCCTAAAGTACACTCTTTCATCACGTTGTGCTTATCGCTGTGGTGTTCTTTGAATATATCAGGCGTACAGGATTGGAACTCCATTGGTAGTTCATCTAAATAGAACTCTTGAGCTAATGCTGTGTATAAATCTCCTGCATTGTACTTCTTTATTAAGTCTTTATCGTTATACACAGCAGCCGTTATCGCCACCTCAATCTGAGCAAGATCAACCTCACCAATACCATATCCCTCAGGTGCAACAACGATGGGGCGAAGAACTGCAGGTAACCCTAGGAGGTTAGGAGCCATTGTTGCTTGTCGGCCTGTTACGGTATCGAGGTGCTTATGTATAGGGTGAATGCGACCACTCCCTCCGACGAGTCCCGGTTGAAATATGACGTCTTTAGAAATGGATACCATATTGGTGTACTTGGCTAGTAGTCTGATGGTGGGGTGCAAATTGTAGTTAGTACTTAATGCCTCTCGTTGAAAGCTATAATCGCAACCATCCTTGAAGTGGTGCAGCAACCCTAATGAATTAAAGAATGTAACCTTGTTATCGTGGCTGCTTGGATTGATGAGACCATAAGCTGCAAGCTCTGATTGCCATTGTGCCAGTTTTGCTTTCGTACCTTTCAAGATTTTGGAACATTGCTCTCGACAAACAAGTACACCGTTTCTTTCCATACCCGCATTGGTAATAATCCAAGGCATTTCTACGTTTAATAAATGGTTATAAATACCCTGAATAACCACAGCTTGAACTTGCAGGATGTATAGCTTAGCCACTTCCACACATGTCGTTTCAGTCTGTTCTAATGGGGGACTATCTTGGCCGTAGCGAGTTGTTGTGGCGATTAAGCTATAGAAGTCTTTCCGCTCTTGCGTAAAGGATTCTTGAGCATCAATTTTCGATGATAAATCATCAAACTCATGATGTTTATTTAATTGATGAAGTCCTAGGTATCGTGCTTTTTCTGCAATCAAAATATCCCATATTTGATGTGGCTCGTTGAGCCCTAGGCGCCAGAGGCAATGCAGGACACTATTAGCGTTGTAAGCTGTAAATATGACGGGTAAGTCAAACAGTGCTTGTAAGTGGCTAATTTCAACGTTCGACTCTAAGTTGATTATGAAAGTATGCAGTTCCATGGAAACAGTGTCGCCTGTACACAGTGTTAAGCATAGTTGAGTAGGTTTAATCGTTGAAATATCGTATTTATCGTAACCATTCGGCAAAGTGACAGGTGCTTTAGGGTAGGTATACTTACAATCAATACTAATGTGGCTGATAGGCAGTTGTAGTGCTAAGTCTATGAGGGCGTTTAGTCCATTAGACGTATCAATATGCGAGGTTTGTCCATCGGTAAAGTGAGTACCTCTAGGCAAAATAGGTATTGATTCTCTTTTAGGTTTATTTGTTTGAAGGTGTCGTTCCGTTCCTGGTAGCAAATTCATTGGGGTTTCCTTGATAATTGGGGCAGTCTAACTAATTGGGGCAAGCAACGTCTTTGGATTGATAACGACGGACTGTCCGCACACTGATACCGAGAAGCTTGGCTATTTCTGTTTGTTTGAGGTCTTTGGCACTGAGAGCTATAACATTATCAGCCGTCGTATTACTGCTGCGCTTACGCTTTGTGACTAGTCCAAAGTGCTTACGTAATTCTGCTAAATTAGAGAATTCTTTATCGTAGGTCGTAGCAAGAGCATCATTACTCTGGAATGTAATAATTTCACGGTTTTGGGTAAATGGACGAACACGACCTACAGCTTGAACAACCGTCCCCATTTCTAAGGTTTGCAGCATAGGGTTAGCCACTTCTGCTACATCGGTAAAGCGAAATTGTTCATCGGCTACGATGCCATAGCGTCGGCGTGGTTTTTTTGAATAGGTTATGGCGACATCGATCCGTTCACTATTAGAACGCAAGTCCTGAACTGAATTACTCAGCGTATCTTGCTTTACATAGTAGCTATTAAGGCAGTAACAACAATCAAACCCTTCGTATTGATTGATACCAATAACCCCATAGTGAATAACGGGTACTAAAGTCACGTTAGGGCTTTCTGTGTAATGCTCACCGTGTATGATGCGGACATTATTGATCCCTTGTTCCACTAACAGTTGGTTCATTGTTTTGACGCAGTAATCAACATGAGCTTTCTTCGATACTAGTAGTACTCGCTTACCTTCCTGAATTCGTTTAGTCGTGAGTTGTGTAAAGACATCAAGGATTTGAGGTGCGTTTTTAATGAAATTAGAACTAGCCCCAATGGCCGATGCAATGTTCAACCACGTAGAGCTTTCGCCTTTAAACTCATAAGTTTCGTATGGTGAGTAAAAGTCTATACCTAAACGCATCTTCAAAATGGATAGGTGAGTGGTACCACTGTACAACAGAACATCACTATCAGAGGTGAAAGGAGGGGCTGGAAAATGGATGTCACCATTAGGTAACTTTTCTCGGGATTCAGCCATGGAATAGCCGAAAGCTTGCAAGTCATAAATAATGTTATGAAATGACTCACCAAAAATAGCATCACCTACGGTTAATATCTGCGTCATCTCATTGGCATCAATGCGCGGGAAGTGCCATGCGCTAGTATCTTGTAAATCTTCACTTGGTGCGCTGAGTAAGCAATTCAAGTAGTGCCCAAGAGTGGCTTTGCATTTTTGGGATATAGCAGATTGATCTGTTGCTTCTATCAACTGTTGTATGGAGGTAGGTGAAAGTGTACGGCTGTAATTCGCCAGGCTGACATTGGCCTCATCAAAGATAACTAGCACTCTTTCGGCTTTCGCTTGTTGTTTTACATGAGTAATGAAGTATGGGTTATGCTCAAGGTGAGCTTGAGTAGCAAAAGCAACCTGCTTGTTTTGTAAATCTTTACCATATTGACTAGGCCAAAAGCATTCAGCGCGCTTGGGGCACAATTCACAACAGTGACGTTTTCCTAAATGACCTAGGTTACGGGCCTCATAGGCTTGCCATGCTTTGCTTCGTTCTTCGCCGCACAGGTTGGCTGGGCGAGGGCGGATATTGATAACTTCGATATCTTTTGGGGGCTTTTGGATGAATTTACGTTCATCTATGATTTTTCGTGTAGGAGCCATGACAAGTACAAGGTCGTACTTCTCTTGGCGAATAGCGGTTTCAATAACTAGATCCATGTTATAGGACTTACCCACGCCTACTTGCCAACGGATGACTACATGCTGGTGGTTATAACAATGCTGAAGAATGACTCCAGCATCGTTCTCTTTTCTGAAATCGGCGAGGCGTTTAGCCCCGCTAATTAATGTCTTACTTGTTTGCATTAGGCCACACGACCGCGTTTAAGTATGAGGCGTGTTGCGATTTGAGGGATAGTTTCTAGTTCTTCATTTGTTCTGATTTGGTAAATGTCAGAGAGAGCGAACTCACTCTTGTCGTACGCTTCTTTAAATTCCATAACCTTGTCTTTATCAATCACAATGCCCGCCGGAATATCACTAGACGTTACTTCATAGTGGTAACCTTTCTTGACAATATTAACCAATAGGCCTCCTTTATTAAGCAACGGCTTTAATTGCGGTGCTAATGAGGTTGGTTTTAGTGTTGGGGGGATCGCGAGTATTTCCATGCGCTCTTCGATAAAATTGTAGGCAGGTGTAAGTATGTGATGGTCTAACTTGATTTGAGCTTCACACAGTGTGCAGTTTTCGCCATTGCACTGTATGTATCCTTTTTCTTCTGGTGTATCAATGTAGTGAAAATAGGACTTCTCAAAAACATTCATTACAAATGATAAAGCGGAACCATTGTCATCTAAACGAGAACGGTATAGGGCCTCAGGTTTAGTAAATATAGGTTGGTTGGCTGTGTTACCACCGAAAATGTCATCAAAGGTACCGCTTTGGTTACGACCGTGATTGCTTATTGTTTTTTGTTCAGTTGTCATGCTTTTATTCTCTACGTTGCTTTTAAAGGGGGGTTTTGTGTTTGAGTGATTAAGGCGTATCAATCTGCTTTAGCGCATCAATCAGGTGACCCCACGTATCTGATTGGGAAAAATCATTGGTTAATGCATGTTCAGCATCAAAGTAAAATGACTGACCGTCAGCAAAATCAACGCAGTCGAAGCATTCGCTGGCCAATGAAAAAGTGGAGGCACAAAAGAATTCGATGGCATGCGGGTGGTAAAAAGGTAGATCTTTACTTGCGTAGCCCACTGCCTCATAAACTGAATTAGGTATGCTTTGAGTGGTGCTTAAGTCATGTGTGCAGGTAAATATCTTTCTTGCGTGACCTAATTGATGAACGGTATCAATGGTTAACACGTCGCCTTCACGGCTAATGGTGTTAGAGGCTAAATGTAATTTTTCATTGAAATAGAATTCAATGTGTTCATCGCCTTTGTTTTCATATTCTGCTACGCGTTGTACCGTCATGACGGCAATAGGTGTTCCCCCTCCATCACTGTAAGAGACATCCTCATTTTCCGTAAACAAACGGCCATAATGCAGTGGTAATTCTTTACGGTTGTAAGCTAAGCAAGTCGCCAAATAGCCTATGCGTTTGCCGTGCAAGAGGTACTCTTGGTTAGAGGTGCCTTCATCCGTAACCATAGTTTCTAGATTGTCATTCATATTAATCTCCATTTTGAAATTATAACTGCGAGGTAAATTTTTCAGGCTTCAAGGTTACGACTTGTGACTCAGTGATGTCAATAAATAATTGAAAAAAAATTCCTGTAGCGTTAAAATTTCAATTGTGAGTTAGAGGGGAAAGTATGAAGTCAAAGGTCGTGGGAAAAGTAAGTATCTTTACGCTGATATCAGAAGCGGTAAAAGATTTAAGAATGTATGGCACTGATTTTGTGTTGGGTTTAGGCTTAACGAAAAGAGTTAAAACTAAAACCAAACAAGCAGAATATGCCGATTTACTGGGCGTTAAAGGAGCGTTTTATTCTCGTCTGGAAAGTGGTAGTTCAGCATTTAACATCGCGCAACTCCATACCTTGTGTGAAGCCAAGGGGCTTTCATTAGGAGAGCTTTTTATCTATGTAGACCACAAGAAGAAAGAACTAATAAGTGCGCGGTATCAAGTCGTGACAGAAGCATTACCAATTGAACAAGATGTAGTGCGTAAAGACAACTGGATTGAGGAAAAGGCGACGGCTCTCAATAACAAGTGGACCCGTGAACAAAAGAGCTTAAAGCAATATAAAGACCTAACTGATCAACAAATCGCAGCTAAAAGGCAAGAGCATGAGTTACATGCTAAGCTTTTGTTTGCTGACAAGTTTGGCCATGTAGAAGATGTTGAGCTACAGGCGGGGCATTGGGACGAAGCGTTCGGCGAAGATAGAGCGAAAGAGTAGACGCAAGCTTGCGTGTAAAGTGGACGCGAAGCCTAATTAGATTACCTTATAGGTTTGGTGTCCATTTTAGCGATAATTTTGTTAACACACCTATGAGATAAGACGTATTGAACCGTCTTTGAGCCTCTGTAACTGTGTTATGAACAACCTAAGCCAATCAGGGGATTAGGCAGTAATAATTTGGTGCTGGGTGCCGGAAGCTATTTATTATTCTCACTATCTGTCATTTGTGTTTTAATGCACTTAAATGCTTATTGGCCGAGAGTGAGATGGCACGACGTAAAGATGGAATCATATGGCACTTAATGGACGCTCCATGGTGGCTTAGTGTTTTGCTCGCAGGTGTTATATATCTAGGGCTTTCGTATCTGTTGCCTAGCTTAGCCGCTGGTAGTGATAATTTTATCTTCAATGCTGTAGCGCCTAACCTCCCCTTAATGGCTCCCTATTTCGCCTTTCTATTTTTATTTCCTGCACCTATAGCGTTCTTTAAACAGTACAAACGAAGGCAAAACTATCTAGCGACTACCTCCCAAATTAAAACGCACAAGAACACTTCACCGTTGAATGACTTAAGTTGGATAGAGTTTGAAAGCTACATCGGTGAATACTTTAAATTTCAAGGTTATGAGGTCAAACAGTCTTTCTCTCAGAAGCCTGATGGCGGCGTTGATATTTGGCTGACGAAAGAGGGGGAGTTAAGTCTTGTACAATGTAAGCACTGGAAGACTCGTAAGGTTGGCGTACAAGTTCTAAGAGAAATGTACGGTGTCATGATCGCAAACAATGCCAGTAAGATGATTATTGTTACATCAGGCGACTTTACTTCAGAAGCAATTGCCTTTGCTGTTGATAAGCGCTTGTGGTTGTTTAATGGCAGTGAGCTGGTCCACATGGTCGAAGATGGACGCAGCTTTCTGAATAAACCAGCAATACCTGAACCTAAAAGAGTGTCGGCAGTTGAACATAGAGTTTGTCCTAGTTGCCAATCTGGGCTTGTGATGCGTGTTGCTAAAAGGGGAGTTAATTCGGGTAAGAGTTTCTATGGCTGTTCGACTTATCCGAAGTGTCGGTACACCTGTGATTGATAAGTATAGGATTGGGGTTGTTCTTAATCAAAGATAACGAGCATTGCTAAAAGGTGATATCACTCAAGGTTGTTTTTACGTAAAGGCAGAGTGCGGAATATGATATATATGCATTTTGTTTTATTATCTTGTGGCGGTTTGAGTTAAAGCTAGGTAAGCAGAAAACGAGCTGGCCTGTTATTAAAAAATGTTATGAATCATAATCAGAGGTGAGGATTTGAAACCTAAAGTATTTGTTGCATCATCTGTTGAAGGACTTGATGTAGCCTATTCAATGCAAGTAAATTTGCAGCATGATGCAGACCTTACTGTTTGGAGTCAGGGCGTTTTTTCTCTTTCAGTTACGCCATTAGATTCAATTACGGAAGCGCTAAATTCATCTGATTTTGGTATTTTTGTTTTTAGCCCTGACGATGAAACTAAAATGCGTGGAAGTGTAAGTGAAACAGTAAGAGACAACGTAATTTTTGAACTAGGTCTTTTTATAGGGAAACTCGGGAAAAGGCGTTGTTTTATTGTTATGCCAGATAACATTGATTTTCATATTCCGACTGATCTAGTAGGTGTCACCCCAGCAAAATACTCTGGTACGAGAGCTAGGTCCGAAATTGCGGCTTCTTTAGGACCTGCATGCCATGAAATCAGACAGGCTATGAATTTACAGGGTATACATAATGAACAAAAATCGCAAAGTCACAAAATTCCTGCAAATGACCACGATAATTACGATGAAAACGACAAAATTGCTCTTCTAGAAGCTTGGTTAACATCTGAAGCTGAAGAGGAGAAAGCAATTAAGTATATCGATATTGATAATCATCTAAAACTTGAGCTTGGTTCAACTAAAAGGCTACTTCCTACTATTTTTCAGCGTAATCCTGCGTTTAAAATTGATATTACTGGTAGTAATGTATTCAAATTTCATTACGAACAGGTTTATTTTTAAGTGATTTATAACAAGCTATTAGACAAGGAAAAAACAATTGGCTTTGCTCCTTCGTCGCTATGGAACTTTACCTTTGGTGAAAAATGGAAATCTTTAGAAAGGACGTTGGTGATATGCGTATTTTTTTAGTTTTACTATTTTTAAGCACTTTAGTTGGATGTGGAACAACTCCTATAGCTTATCAGTCTAATACTGTTCCTGTTGAAAAAGCCCCAATGCTAATTGATAAGATGGTAATGACTCAACACCGGGCTTGGAAACCGGACTACTTTGTCATTACCGAGCACTATTTTGGTTGGGACTTTGGTACTTACTCACATGGGAGTGGGGTTAGTAGTGCTAGTTATTATCCATACAATAATGTTTCTAGTGGCGTTATTTTTTCCAGCTCTTCTACAAAAACACGTCGAGAGTCAGAACGAGTATATTATGATGAAATAGCCGATGTTAAATTACTAGATTGGACTCGAAAATTTAAGCAATGGTATGTTGTCACCCTTTACCGAGAAGATGGAAGTAAAATAATACATATCCTTCGTACTCGAAAGCTGGAAGATGCTCAACTGATGATTGATGCTATCGATACATTTCTTAACAATAGAGCAACAGGAATAGACCAGGTAAGTTTGTAATACGCATGTTATTTGACAGTGAACCGCCACGCCCGAAGGCAACGGGATTTTGAAGAGGTAGTGTGTTGAAGTGATTGGAGGGGTGTTTATGGTCTATATATGGTGCATCAATATCGTCGCCAGCTCTGCGGTAGCATCTCCATCATTTCAATAGCGATTACGATAAGGGCGTCATAGAACAAGGCACCAAGTCGGCGCATTACTCCTGCTGGTGGCATTGTGTTTGTTGATGTCATGGTGTTATTACTTCTTCAAAAATTTAGGCGTCAGAATATAGTCTAAGGCTTGGCGTGAAAAGAGACATGACGCACAGCTTATGACTTAGTGGCGAAATTATCGGCAAACACACATGAATTCAAGTTTTTATACTTGCCACATCAGTTCGCATACGTATAATGCCAAACATCGAAAGGGCAATGCCCCAAGATAATGCCGGTATGGTGAAATTGGTATACACGACGGATTCAAAATCCGTTGCCTTCGGGCGTGGCGGTTCAAGTCCGCCTACCGGTACCATATTTAAATGATAAAGCCTCGACGAAAGTCGGGGCTTTGTTGTATCTAGGCTAATCAAAAGCTTAGCTCAGTTTTCCTTTCTTGTTATCAGCTCTATTTCCCTTCTAATAGACTCTCTTTATCAGCCTTGAGTTTTCTTCCATGGTGCATATATGGTTCATCACATGCTGATTCTGTGCTCAAAGGAATCCTAGCAAATCCAACAAATGCAAACTTCTGTAATCTCGCAAGCCAGTATCACCAAGGGCTGTGAGCTTGAAGAACCATGGTGCGACCATGGTGACTTTACGGTGCTATGAATTTTTAATGTGGTTCTGGTTTGAGTAGAAGATCGTTTTGATAGGGTTGATCTGCACCAGAAG